>JANLYK010000142.1:0-17172 GCA_031365595.1 Chloroflexota bacterium
CCGGCGGCTACCTCTTCGCGACCGTCCATCGGGCGGAGAACCGGACCCCGGCCGGGCTCGTCGGCTGGACGTCGCTGCTCGCATCCGTGGCCGCGTCCGATCGGCCGGTCGTCCTCGCCCTCCATCCCGGCACGGCCGCCGCCCTCGACGCGGCAGGAATTCGCCTCTCTGATGACGTGCACGTCATCGGCCCACAGGGCTATCGGACGACGCTCACGCTCCAGCTCCACGCAGCCGCGGTCCTGACCGACTCGGGCGGCGTTCAGCGCGAGGCCGCCTGGCTCGGCGTCCCGTGCCTGATCCTCCGGGACCGAACCGAGTGGCTCGAGGCGGTGGCCGACAGCGCCGGTCGGATGGTCGTCGTCGGGCTCGATCGCGACGCCGCGCGGAGCGCGCTCGATGCGACGGCCCCGCGGTCGGCGGCTCCGGCAGCCGCCCGTGCCCGCGCTGCGGCGAGCGGCCCGGCGCCATCGGGTGCCGCGACCGCCATTGCCGACGCCTTGGCGGCCGGGGCATGACCGACGCGACCGGCGCCCTCTCAGCCGAGCCGGTCCAGCAGCGGGCCGTGCTCATCCTGCCCTCGACCGGCGAGTTCGATTCGCGGACCTACCGGATCGCCACGACGCTGCTGGCACGCGGCCATGAGGTCACGGTGGTCGCGCGCTGGACGGCCGGCCTGGCCACCGACGAGGTCGTCCCCGCGGGATATCGAATCGTCCGGATCCGGGTGGCGGCGGTCGACGGGCTGCCGTTCCCGCCCCTGTTCCGGGCGGCCCGGGCCGTGGTCCGCGGTGGGCGCCGGATGCTGCGCCGGGGTCGACGACCTCGCCCGGCCGTGGCGCCGACGTCGCCTGGTGCGACCGGCTCCGTGCCCGGCCCCGCGACGGAGGCCGAGTTGGGGCTCGCCGCCACTTCCCCCGTCGCCACTTTGCCCGCCGCCGCTGCGCCCGCTCGCCCGGCGTCCGCCCTGCGCCGCGCGTACGGCAGCCTGATCCGGCGGCTCGCGATCCCGCTCACGATCCGGGCCCACGTCAAGGCCGCCCGTGACCTGGCACCGGCCGCCGACCTGTACCACGGCATGGCCTACATGGGCATTCCGGTCGCACTCGCCCTCGGCCGCCGCCATCGCGCTCCGGTGGTGTACGACGCGCGGGACATCTATCTTGAGGCCCGGAACATGGCCCGGATGGGCCGGCCGGCACGCTGGCTGCTCGGTTGGGCGGAACGACGCTGGGCCCATCAGGCCGATCGGGTGATCACGGTCAACGACGCCTATGCGGACGTGATGGCCGAGCGGTTCCGCGTGAACCGGCCCCTGGTCGTCATGAACTGCGCCTATCGGTTCAATCCGCCCCGGCCGCCGGATCGCCGCTTCCACGCGGCACTCGACCTGCCACCCGGTGAGCGCGTCGTGCTCTATCACGGCGGCCTATTCCCGCACCGAGGGATCGAGGAGCTGATGGCCGCGATCCCGGCCGTGCCCGAAGCGACCCTGGTGCTGATGGGGTACGGGGTGCTCGAGCCCGAGTTGCGCGCCGCCGCCGCGGACCCGGCGCGCGCCAACCGCGTCCGCCTCCTGCCCGCCGTGCGGCCCGATGAGCTGCTCGACTGGGTCGGCGCCGCAGACGTGGTCGCGATGCCGATCCAGGCGTCGACCCTGAACCACCGGCTCACGACGCCGAACAAGCTCTTCGAGGCGATGGCGGCCGGCGTTGCGGTCGTCGCCAGCGATCTGCCGGGGATGGCCACGATCGTCCGGGCGACGCGCTGCGGGATCGTCTGTGACCCGGCCGATCCGGCGGCGATCGCGGCCGCGATCCGGGAGGTGCTCGACGGCGCTCCGGCCGATCGCGCGGGCTGGGGTTCGCGGGCCCTCGCGGCAGCGCACGAGACCTACAACTGGGAACGCCAGGCAACGATCCTGCTCGACGAGTACGGCCGCCTGACGGGACGCCCCTGGTGACGCTCGATCCGCTCGCGAGCGGTACGCGCCGCGCCGTCGTCCTGGTCGGCAATCCGGCGGCACCGTATTCGCGCGGCCTGCGGATCGCCCGGGCCCTCGTGGCCGAGGGCTTCACGGTCGAGATCGCGGCCGTCGCCGGTGAGGCCCTGCCCGACAGCGACACCGACGGTCCGATTGCGATCCGGCGCTACCGCCCGTCGGGCTGGACGGCCGGGATGGCCGCCACGTACCGCGACCCGAACGCCCGGGCCCGACCGCGCCGGACCCTGTCGTCCGTGCCGCTCGCCATCGCACGTCGCGTGGCGGCTGCCGTCCGGCGCTGGATCTTCTGGCCGCACACGGTCCGCGGCTGGTGGACGACGCTCGAGCGGGAGCTGCCGGCGGCGGATCTGTACCACGCCTGCGGCAGCCTGACGATCGCCCCGGCCCTCGCGGCGCGGGCCCGCGATCGAGCGGCCGGCCGGCGGTCGGTCGTGATCTACGACGCCGTGGACAACGTGTTCGAGGGCAACAGCGTCCTGGGAATGCCCGCCCCGGTTCGCTGGATCCATCGCGCCCGGGAGCGCCGCTGGGCGCGCGCCGCCGACGCCCGGATCACCGTGAACGACAGCCTCGCCGCACGGCTGTCGAGCTCCTGGGGGATTGCCGGGTTGCCGCTCGTGATCCCGAACCATCCCGAGCCGCCGAGCGACGCCGGCCGCCACGAAACGGACCTCGTCCGGACGACGCTCGGCCTGCCCGCGACGACCCGGATCGTCGAGTTCCAGGGCCGGCTCGGGCCGAACCTCGGGCTGGACGAGGCGGCCGAGGCGGTTCTGCGCGTCACGGACGCCGTGCTGGTCCTGATCGGGTTCGGGCGCTGGACCGAGCGGAGCCGGGCGCGCGACGCGGATCCGCGGTTCGTCGGCCGGCACTTCACGCTGCCCGCCGTCCACCCCGACGAGTTGCTCGGCTGGACCGCCTCGGCCGACGTCGCGCTGGTCCCGCTGCCGCCGGTCTCGGCCAACCAGCGGGCCTCGACCCCGAACAAGTTCTGGGAGGCGATCGCCGCCGGGACTCCGGTCGTGGTCGGGCCGGGTCTCGAGGTGATGAACGCGCTCGTGACCGAGCACGGCCTGGGCGTGGTCGCCCGCTCGTTGGCGCCCGACGATCTCGCGGCCGCGATCCGGATGGTCCTCGATCGGCCGGACGAGGAGCGCCGGGCCGAACGCGACCGGATCCGGCGCCTCGCGGCGGAGCACTTCTCCTGGCCCGTCGCCGCCGGCGCCTACCGTGACCTGGTGCGCGAGTTGTCCGGCGCTGCCGCCGCGCGCTGATCCGCGACGTGGGCCCGGATCGGGATCAGGCGACCGGCCGGCCCGCGGCGATCGCCGCGTCGCGCTCGGCCTTGGCCTTGGCGGAGCGTTCCTCGTGGACCCGGACAACCTCGGCCGGGTCGCCCTCGATGATCACGTGGCCCTTCTCGAGCAGGATCGCCCGGTTGCAGTACTCGGTGACCCAGTTCATGTCATGGGTCACCAGAACGATCGCCTTGGCGCCCCGGACCAGCTCGAGGACCCGCGCCTTGGACTTCGCCCGGAAGGTGGCGTCGCCCGTGGCGAGGACCTCGTCGAGCAGGAGGATGTCCGGGTCGACGGAGGTCGCGATCGCGAAGCCGAGCCGGGCGCGCATGCCCGACGAGTAGGTCTTGATCGGGGCGTCGATGAAGTCACCGATGTCGGCGTACTCGACGATGCCCCGGATCCGGCGCTGCATCTCGCCCGAATCGATGCCCAGGAAGGCGCCGGCGAGCAGGATGTTGTCACGACCGGTCAGGTCCAGGTCGAAGCCGGCCCCGAGCGTGAGCAGCGACGAGACCTGGCCGCGGACGTCGACCGAGCCGGCCGACGGCAGGATGATTCCGGCGAGGACCTGGAGGAGCGTGCTCTTGCCGGCGCCGTTCGGGCCGATCACCGCGAGCGACTCGCCGTGGACGATCCGGAACGAGACGTCGCGCAGGGCCCAGAACTCCTTGGCCCCATCCTCGCGTTGAAGGAGGCCCGAGAACGACTGGCGGAACGTCGTCTTCTTCGTGAAGCGCAGGTTGTAGCGGACGCCGATCCCGTCCGCGTCGATCGCGTACGTGGCCGCCGCCGGGATCGGGCTCGGGAGGGCCATCTAGAGAACCTTCGCGAACGACGGCTCGAGGCGCTTGAACACGAGCGTCGTCAGCGCCAGGAGGATGATGCTGAGAACCAGCAGCCCGCCGAGGGCCGCCCAGTCCGGCGCCATCGGCGGCAGATTCGGGGCGTCGGTCCCGTAGATCACCGAGCGGTACGCCGTGAACAGGATCGCGAACGGGTTGGCGGTTGCCAGCGTCTGGAGGATCGGATGGTCGCGCAGCAGGCTGCTGCCCTCCAGGAGCGTCAGGGAGTACAGCCCGGGCGACAGGTAGAACCACAGCCGGAGGACGTGCCGGGCGACGTTGCCGAGATCGCGGAAGAACACGTTGACCGCGGAGACGAACAGGGCGATCGCAAGGGTGAAGGTGAACTGGACGCTGGCGATCGGCAGGATGAACAGGAGGTTCGGGCTGATCCGATCGCGATAGAACAGGATGAGGAGGATCGCGAGCGGGATCATCCCGAATGCGAAGTTGACGATCCCCGACACCGTCGCGGCGAAGGGCAGGACGATCTTTGGGAACTGGATCTGCTTGATCAGCTTGTCCTGGCTCACGACGGCGCTGATCCCGTCCCCAATGCTGCTCGTGAACCACTTCCAGGGCAGGATCGCCGCGAAGATGAACAGCGGATAATCGGGCGTGGAGCGGACGAAGATCACCGACACGAGGATCACGTACACGAGCATCTGCAGCAGCGGGTCGATGACCCACCAGAGATTGCCGAGGAAGGTGTCCGAGCCCTTCTTCTTGAGGTCCGCCTGGACCAGATACTGGATCAGGCGGCGGCGCGAGCCGACCTCCGCGAGCGCCTCCCGGATGAGCGCGATCGGGCCCGGTCGGACGGACGAATGACGATTGAAGGAGGGTGTTTCCCTGGTCGCTGACATGCGCCGCGAACGGTATCACGGACCTCTCCCGGAACCGGCTCCGGCGGCGCTCCGGCGCGCCTCGTGACGGCCCCCGACACGGGCTCCGAGGCGGCCCGCCAGGCAGCCGCCGAATCGAGCGCGGGCCGGCGTCCGGTCGGGATGATCGTCCACGCCTACTACGAGGAGGATCCGCGGGTCCGACGCGAGGCCGAGTCGTTGGCCGCTCGCGGCCGTCCCGTCGACGTCTTCGCGCTGCGCCGCCCGGGCGACCCGCCGACCGGCAGCCTCGACGGCGTCCGGATCCACCGACTCGACGTCCAGCGTCACCAGGGCGCCGGCCTCGCGGTCTACCTGCGCGAGTACCTCGCGTTCCTGGTCCGGGCGGCATGGGCCGTGACCCGCGCCCACCGCCGCCGCCACTACGCCCTGATCCAGGTCCACTCCCTGCCGGACTTTCTCGTGGCCGCCGGTCTGCCCCTGCGCCTCGTCGGCGTGCCCCTCGTCCTCGACCTCCACGAGGCGATGCCCGAGTTCTTCCGGATGCGCTTCCCGGGTGCCGCGCGACCGCTCGTCCAGCGCGTGCTGCTGCTCCAGGAGCGGGTGTCGATCGCGCTCGCGACCGCCGTCATCACCGTGAACGACGCCCTAGCCGGCCGGCTCGTCGAGCTCGGCGTCCGGGCCGACAAGGTCACGGTCCTGCTCAACAGCCCGTCGCTCGAGCGGTTCGATCCCGCCCGCGTGCCGGCCCGGACGTTCATGGCCGACGGCGAACTGCGTCTCGTCTACGCCGGGGCGCTGACGCCGACCTACGAGCTGGACGTCGCCGTCGCCGCGCTGGCCCGGCTTCGCCAGCTCCGGCCGGAGCTGGCCGTCCGTCTCGACGTCTACGGCCGGGGCGACTCGGCCGAGGCGCTCGCCGGCCAGGCAGCCGAGCTCGGCGTCGGCGACTCCCTCCACCTCCACGGCCGGATCCCGATCGAGGATGTCCCGGCGGTCGTCGCTGCCGCCGACATCGGGCTGGCTCCGACCCGGCGCGATCCGTTCACCGACTTCTCGCTCTCCACGAAGATCTTCGAATACGGAGCGATGGGTCGGCCGGTGGTCGCGTCACGCCTGCCGATGGTCGAACGCACGTTCCCGGCCGGGTCGGTCGTGACCTACGACGCTGGGGACGCCGAATCGCTCGCGTCCGCGATCCTCGGACTGGTCGACGACCCGGCCGCCCGGGAGCGGTCGATCCATGCAACCCGCGTCCGGGTCCACGACCTGGCCTGGGAGCGCGAGGCCGATCGGCACTGGCAGCTGATCGAGCGGCTCACCGACCCTGGACTATCCTGATGATCCCGACACCGCCCCGGTCGCCGGCCGGCCCGCGGGTCGTGGCCGTCGGGGCAGTCGTGGCATGGAGGAGCACGTGAGCGAGGATCGCCGGGTCGCCGTCATCGGGCTGGGCTACGTCGGTCTGCCCCTCGCCCTGGCCTTCGCGGAGGCCGGCCTGGACGTCGTGGGCGTCGACTCGAGCGTGCGTCGGGTCGATGAGCTGCGGGCCGGCCGCTCGCCGATCGACGACGTGGACGATGCTCGCCTCCAGCGCCAGCTCGCGGCCGGCTTCCGGATCGTCGCTCCCGCCGAGGCGGCCCTGGCCGACGCCGACGCCATCTTCGTGTGCGTCCCGACCCCGATCACGCAGGCCAAGGATCCCGACCTTGGGCCGGTCGTGAGTGCCGCCGGGGTGATCGCCGAGCACCTCCGGGCCGGTCAACTGATCGTGCTCCAGTCCACGACGTTTCCGGGCACGACGACCGGGCCCTTCCGGGCCGAGCTGGAGCGCTCGGGCCTGCGGGCCGGCGCGGATTTCGACCTGGCCTTTGCGCCGGAGCGGGTCAACCCGGGCGATCCGGCGAGCGCGATGAAGACGGTCCCGCGGCTCGTCGGCGGGACGACCCCGGCGGCCACGACCCGGGCCGCGACACTCCTCCGGCACATCAACGACAACGTGATCGAGCTGACTTCGCCCGATGCCGCCGAGCTCGCGAAGCTCCTCGAGAACGTGTTCCGGAACGTGAACATCGCCCTCGTCAACCAGCTCGCCCTGCTCTGCGAGCGGATGGGCGTGGACGTCTGGGAGGTCATCGACGCGGCGGCGACGAAGCCGTTCGGGTTCATGCGCTTCACGCCGGGTCCGGGGGTCGGCGGCCACTGCATCCCGGTCGATCCGTACTACCTCTCGTGGCGCGCCCGCGAGTTCGACTTCGTGGACCGCTTTGTCGAGCTCGCCGGGGACATCAACCTCGCGATGCCGCGCCACGTCGTGGACCTCGTGGCCGAGGCCCTCAACGACCGGGGCCGGGCGATCCGCGGCGCGCGGGTCGGGATTCTCGGCGTGGCCTTCAAGCCCGATGTCCGTGACCCGCGCAACTCGCCTGCGGCCGACATCATGGACGGCCTCCGCGATCGCGGGGCGATCCTCGCCTATCACGACCCGCACGTCCCGGCCTTTCGCCTCGGCGACGGCACCGAGTGCGCCTCGACCGGCCTCGCCGACCTGCTCGCCTCGAGCGATGTCGTGGTCGTCGTGACCCCGCACCGGGCCATCGACTGGGCGACGGTCTTTGCGACCGCCGACCTGATCGTGGACACGACCGACACGTCACGCGGCCGCTCGACCCGGCCGCGCCAGGTGCTCCGACTCGGGGCCGGCTGGGCCGTCCGCCCTTGAACCCGGTTGACCGTCCCGGCGGGACCAGCGGAGCCGCCGGGGCCGAGCCGTCAGGAGACGCCGACGAACTGCGCCGGGCGCTGGACCGCCAGATCGACATCGGGCGCCGGGCGGCCGCCGAGATCCGGCGTCTCGAGGGGGCGCTCGCCGAGGCCCGGGAACGCCAGCGCGCCAGCCGCGACGAGCTGAACGCGCTGCGCCGCCGGCTGCCGGTCCGGATCGCGCTCGGCCTGGGCCGACGGATCCGCCCGATCGTCGAAGGGACGCGGGCCGTCCGGAGCCGGCTGTCCGGCCGGCAAACCGGCGGCGGCTCAGGCGGGGGCCAGCGTTCCACGCCGGGCCCGCGATCCACGCCCGCCGCCGGCGACGGTCCCGCCGACGAGCATGCGGAGCGGGCGTTCCTCGCCGCGCTTACAACCCAACTCGGCGGGCCGGCCCCGACCACCGGTCCCTTCGTCTCGATCGTCATGCTCAATCGCGACGGCTCAGCCGACCTGCGGCGCTGCCTGCCCGCTCTGGCCGCCACGGCCTACCGCGATGTCGAGCTGATCGTCGTCGACAACGCCTCGTCCGATGACTCGCTCGCGGTCCTCCGGGCGTTCCGGCCGCCGTTCCCGGTCCGGATCATCGAGAACCCGGTCAACGAGTCGTTCTCGGCGGCCAACAACCGAGCGGTGGCGACCAGCGCCGGCGAACTCGTCCTGTTCCTGAACAACGACATCGAGCCGATCGGGATCCACTGGCTCGGCCACCTCGTCGACGGCCTGGCCGATCCGTCGGTCGTGGCCGTCGGGGCGCGCCTGATCTATCCGCGCCGGACGTCGACCGCGCGGGCCGGCCTGCGCTTCGCTGACCTGAGCCTCCAGCACGGCGGCGTCGGCTTCCGGATCGACGATGGGGTGGCGCTGCCCGAGCCGCTCGGCGCCGGATCCGACGCGCTGTCCGACTGGGCCGCGGCCGTTCGCGATGTGCCCGCCCTGACCGCGGCGTGCCTGCTCGTCCGGAGATCGGCGTTCGACGCGGTGGACGGGTTCGATCCGGGCTACGACTACGGCCTCGAGGACGTCGACCTGTGCCTCCGCCTTGGCGACGCTGGGGGCGGGCTCCGCTACGACGGGCGGGCCGCTCTCTGGCATCACGAGTCGACGAGCCGTGTGCGCGATGAGCGCGCGATCCGGCTGGCTCGCAGCGAGGCGAACCGGGAGCGGTTCGTTTCGACCTGGGGGCCGCGCCTCTTCCGGACGGTCCAGCGCGACGCGCTCCGGGCCGCGGGGCGCGGCGACGTGGCCAGCGGCGGCGTCGGGATCCGGTGGCGAGCGGCCCCGTGGCACATCGCGACGATCGGGGCGCCGGGCGAGGCGCCGGACTCACCGCCAGCAGGGGTCGACGTCGCGGTCGCCCTCGATCCGCGCGTCGATATCCGGCGCTGGCCGCCTGGTCCGATCCGGGTCGCCCGGATCGGGCGCGATGCTGCCGGCGCCGCGTGGCTTCGCGCCCCGTGGTTCGACGATTTCGACCTCGTGGTCGTTGCCGACGACGCGCTCGCCGATGAGCTCGCCGCGACGGGCGTCCCGCGTCCGACCGTGCTCGGGGCCGACGAAGCCCCCGATGGTCCGGCCTTTGGCGCCGCGCTCGACGCCTGGCTGGCCGTTCGTCGGATCGGCATCCGGATCGGCATCCCGTCCTGGGACGTGGCCGCGGCCTGGGGCGATCTGCACGTTGCACGCGACCTGCAGCGGGCGCTCCGGCGGCGCGGCTGGCAGGTCCGGATCCAGCTCCGACCGGAGTGGACCGGCGGGGCCGCGGCCCGCGACGACGTCACGATCCACGTCCTGGGTGCAGCCGAGGCCCCGACCCGTTCCGGCCAGCTCAACGTGCTTTGGCACCTCAGCCATCCCGACGGCGCGACCCCCGAGCTGTACGAGCGCTACGACCTCGCGTTCGTCGCCTCGACGTCGTTCGCCGCCGAGATGGCGAGCCGGACGCGTGTGCCCGTCGCCGCGCTCCATCAGGCCACGGATCCCGAGCGCTTCCGGCCCGGACTGCCCGGCCCGGCCCACGAGCTCCTGTTCGTCGCCAACTCGCGGGGTGTCCGACGGCACATCCTCGACGAGCTCCTTCCGACCAACCACGAGATCGCGGTGTACGGCAAGGCATGGACGCCCGAGCGCCTCGACCCGCGCCACCTTGCCGGCGAGCACATCCCGAACGACGAGCTGGCCGGGACGTACGCAGCTGCCGCGATCGTCCTCAACGACCACTGGCTCGACATGCAGCGCGAAGGCTTCCTGTCGAACCGCCTGTACGACGCGGCCGCCGCCGGTGCGTTCGTGATCAGCGACGACGTCGAGGGGCTTGGGGGCGAATTCGACGGGGGCATCGTCGGGTACGTCGGGGCGGCCGAGCTGCGCGCGCTCGTGGACCACTTCCTCGCCCATCCGGACGAGCGACGGGCCCACGCCGATCGAGCCCGGGCGGCGGTCCTCGACCGGCACACGTTCGACCATCGGGCAGCGACGCTCGTTGACGCGATCGAGCCGGCCCTCGCGGCGCGCCCGGCCGAGATCGCGGCCCGGGGCGCCGGAGGTCGATGACGCCGACCGTGCGGCGCCTGGTCTTCGTCCCGTCGGCCGAACGGATTCCGGCGCCCGCCGACGGGACCCTCCACGTCGTTCTCGACACGACCTGGACGCCGGGCCCGCACGAGCGGCCGGACGTCGTCCCGATCCGGCAGGCGGCGTCGGCGGTCCTCGCCTCTCAGGACCTCTTCGACGAGGCGCTCGTCCGGCTCGATGCCTGGGCAGCCGAGGCCGGCCTGGTCGACCGGCTGGTGGCCGACGACGTTGCCTGGTGGTTCCGCGCCCGGGAGGGGCTCTGGAACTGGCTCCACGAGCGGATCCTGTGGCGGCGGACGATCGGGCAGCTCCTGGACGGGTCGAAGCCCGAATCCGTCCTCATCCCCGCCGGCGAGGCGGCCCTGGCTGACGTCGCTCGTGGACTGGGCGTCGCGGTCGAGATCGAGGCGGGGCCGCCGGCCGACGAGTCCGCGCGACAAGGCCGAGCCGCCGCGACCGAGCGCGCGCTCTCGGCCCGACCGGCGAGCCTCGTCGGCCGGCTCCGCGGGCGAATTGCACGGCTCGGCGGCGCTGGCCGGGTGGAGCCCGACGAGCGGTCGCGCGAGCTCGATCGGCGGGGGGCCGTGCTCGATGCCCGAATCACCGCCCTGACCACCGCGGTCGAGCGCCCGATCCTCGTTCTCAGCCACATGGGCATCCGCCAGCCGATCGGCGGCGACCGGTCGCGCCTTCTCGATCCAAACCTCGGCTCGGTCATCGATCGCCTGCGTTCGGGCGGGCGGTCGATCCTCGTCGTCGGGCTCGGTCTCGATCATCGGCTCGACGACGACTGGCCGGCCATCGCTGCTGACGACGGCGTCGTGCCCCAGACCTGGGTCCAGCAGCGCTGGGACCGGCCCGTCGCCGAGGCGAAGCGGCCCGCTTGGACCGCCACCGACGACCCAGGCGCCGCCGACCTCGTCGCGGCGATCGACGCGGGCCCGGCGGTCGCTCTCGACATCGACGGGGTCGACCTCGGACCGGCCGCCCTTGACGAGCTGCGGACCTTCGCCCGGACCGTGCTGCCCGTCGCGCGTCGCCAGATCCCGCGCGTCGAACGAATGCTGGCCGAGCTTCGCCCGACCGCCCTTCTCCTGACCCACGAGGGGATCCGGACGCCGTGGCTCGTCGCCGCCCGGCGCCTCGGCGTACCGTCCTTCGCCGTCCAGCACGGAGTCCTCTACCCGACCCATCCGGGCTATGCCCATCCCCGCCATCCCGGCCTCGTCCTTCCGACGACGACCTTCGTCTTCGGCGACGAGGAGCGCCAGGTCCTGCTCGATCACGGCGGATACGGGGCCGACGAGGTGGTCGCGAGCGGATCGCCGCGACTCGATTTCGACTCCGGGGCCGGCCTCGAGACGGCCGAGCGCGCCCGCGAGCGGACCGCCGTCCGGGCCGAGCTAGGCGTGGCCGAGGGGGATCGGATGCTCGTCCTTTCCACGGTCAACCAGCCATTCGTCAGGCGGTTCCACGCGACCCAGATGCTCGAAACCGTCCTCGGCGGTGCGCTGCCCGGCATCCACCTGATCGTCAAGCTCCATCCGGGCGAGCAGGACGACGGGCCGTATCGCGCCCTCCTCGATGGGCTCGCCCGCGTCGGCGGCTACGCTGGGCCGGCCATGACGATCGTCCGCGACATCGACCTGTACCGCCTCCTGCGGGCGGCCGACGGCCACCTCGGCCTGCGCTCGACCGTCCTGACCGACGCCGTCGTGGTCGGCGGCGTCAACCTGATCGCCACTGTCCAGGCCCACGCCGACATGCTCGGGTACGTCGAATCCGAGGTCGCCCGACCCGTCCGAACCGTCGCCGAGCTGCGCGCCGCCCTCGACGACGCCCGGCCGATCGACCCCGACGCCCGAGCGGCGTTCATCGCGCGCCACTTCCGGCCGGGCGACGCGAGCGCCCGGATCGCCGAGATCGTGCTCGCCGCCCGGCCGCGCGATATGGACGAGGCGTCCGGTGGCTGAGCGGCGGCCGGCCGGTGCGCCGTGGAAGCCGGCCGTGCGGGGCGCCGTCCATCGCCTTCTCGACCGGGCACGCGTGCGGGCCGTCGTCGAGGCCGACCTGGCCGCCCGACGAGCGGAGCGGAAGGCCGCCGCGAGCGCCGGGCCGCCGCCGTTTCCGGCCGGCACGGTGTTCGTCGACCGTCACGGGACCCGCCACGTCCTCGACCCCGGGCTGCGTGACCGCCTGAAGCCCGCCTGGCGGACGATGTTCGACCCGATCGCCAGCGCGCGCCCGCCGACGCCGGCGGCCGTTCGGGCGCGTGCTGCCGCCGCCGAGCGGACCGTGGCCGAGATCGCCGGGCTCGTCGCGACCGTCTCCGGTCGGCCGCTGGCGGGCCAGATCCTGGAGGTCGGCTGTCACGACGGCGCGGCGGCCTTCGCCCTCGCCGCCCTGCCGGGCACGTCGGTCGTCGCGTCGGATATGGCTCGCTATTACCTGACGCAGGGCCCCGCGGGACCGACCGCCGGGCCCGATCCCGCCGCCGAGCTCGCCGACCAGCAGGACCGCCTCGCGACTCTCCGCCGGGAAGCCGCAGCCGAGGCGGGCCTCGCGTTCGAGACGGTCGTGTTCGTCGAGGACGACATCACCGCCTCGAACCTCGAACCCGGCACGTTCGACGCGATCGTCTCGTTCGAGGTGCTGGAGCATGTCGCCGATCCGCCCGCCGCCTTCGCAGCGATGGCGCGCCTCCTGAAGCCCGGCGGGATCGCAGCCCATGACTACAACCCGTTCTTCAGCGTGAACGGCGGCCACTCGCTTGCGACCCTCGACGTGGCGTGGGGCCACGCCCGGTTCGACGATGCGGACGTCGAGCGCTACGTCCGCGAGATCCGGCCGGGCGAGGTTGACCAGGCCCTGGCGTTCTATCGGACGAGCCTGAACCGGATGACGATCGCGGACCTGGAGCGGGCCGTTGCCGACGCGGGCCTCGAGCTGGTGGCCATGGTCCCGTGGGTCGATCGCCGGCTCGTCCCGACGCTCGCGCCAGACATCCTCGCCGAGGTCCAGCGCCTCCACCCGAGCGCCCGAGCGACAGATCTGCTCGCCACGTTCGTGTCCGTGGTGGCCCGCCGGCCGCTGGCCGCCGCCGGCCCGCGACGCGACGACCCATGACGATCACGGCCCGACCGGCCGAACCCGGCGACGAACGGCGGATCCTGGACTGGGCCAACGACCCGCTGGCCCGGGCGGCCGGGTTCGCGCCCGATCCGATCCCGCCCGACGTCCACCACGCGTGGTTCGAGCGCCGCCTCGCCGATCCGGGGCTCGGTCGGATCTGGATCGGGCTCGAGGACGGGCGGCCGATCGGGGTCGTCCGGGTCGAGCCCGCGGGGGACGGGCCGCTCGTTGTGAGCATCGCCCTCGATCCGGCCGAGCGCGGTCACGGTCGCTCGGATCCGCTCCTCGCCGTGGGCCTGGCGGCGGCTCGGTCGGTCCTGCCCGGCGCGACGTTCCGGGCCTGGATCCGGCCCGACAACGGCCCGTCGCTCGCCCTGTTCGATCGGGCCGGGTTCCGGCCACCCGCCGTCCGCCCTGCCGATCCTTCGGGGGCCGGACCCGAGGCCGTCGTGGTCGAGCGCGACTGAGGCGGGCGGGTCAGGGACCCTCGTCGACCTCGAGGATGGCCTTGGCCAGGCGATCCGCACCCAGGCCGTCCACCACGGCGGCGCCGACGCGGCCCATCGCCTCACGCCGGGCTGGGTCGCCGATGAGCTCGGTGACCGCATCGGCGAGCCGAACCGGATCGAGCTCGCGGCCATCGCCCAGCCAGTCGGCGGCTCCGGTCGCCGCGAACGCAGGCCCGACGGGCAGTTGGTCGTCGGCGACGGCGACGAGGATCGCCGGCCGGCCGAGACACGCGACCTCGAACTTCATCGTCCCCGCCGCGACGATCGCGAGATCGGCAGCGGCGAGACGCTCCGGCAGATCGGCCGGGTCGCGGACGATCGAGAAGCCGACCGGCGCGTCGCCCCGGTCACCGACCGCATGGCCGGCTCCGACGATCACCTCGAGACTCCAGGCCGGCACCGGTCCGGCCGATCGCACGGTCAGGGCCGGCGCGAGGCGCTCCGTGACGCCGGCGGGATCGCTCCCGCCGAAACACAGGACCACGCGGGGCAGGGCACTCCCCGTCGGGCTGCCCGCCTGCCGGTCGCGGATCGCGCGATAGCGGCCGGACAGCGGCACGAAGTCGTAGCCGGCGAGAATGCGATCCGCATGGCCCGGTCCTTCCCACCGAGGGAGGGACGGCTGGACGACGATCCGGGCCGACCCCGTGAACGCATCGCGATCGTCGAACACCACCAGGCGGTCGGCGGCGGCGAGAGCACTCGATGCGTTCACATCGGGCAGGTCGGCGACGACGATCGTGTCCGTCGGGATCGGGCCGTCCCGGAGGCCGAGGCGGGCGGCCTCTCGAGCCGCCTCGCCGCGCGGCGCGCCGCCCAAGAACGTCACGGACACCTCCGCGCCGCGATGGATCAAAGCC
Organism: Chloroflexota bacterium; assembly: GCA_031365595.1. Lineage (GTDB taxonomy): Bacteria > Chloroflexota > Limnocylindria > Limnocylindrales > CSP1-4 > CF-46. The sequence goes on from JANLYK010000142.1 coordinate 14,832, forward strand.
TGGGCGAGCGCGAGGGCGCGGCTGACGTGGCCACCGCCGGTCCCCGGGGCACTGGCGGCGACGAGATGCACCCGGCGCGGGTGCCGTCCAGCCTCGGCAGCGGCCATCCCCGTCAGAACATGTCCCAGGCGAGCGGCTCGTGGCGGGCGATCGCGCGCCGGGCCGTCCGCCCGACGACCTTTGCCAGGTCGCGGACCTCGAGCCCCGTGCCCGGCCGGAGGATCGCGATGTCGGCCTCGCCGAGGACGTCCCCCGCGGCGAGGTCCCGGGCCGCGAACAGGCTGCGTCGGGCGGTCGTGTAGAGATCCTCCTCGGCCGGGGCCATCCGCTTCACGCCCGTGCCGAGCGCGTCGTGGGTGTCGCGGATCGCCTGGATCATCGCGGTCAGCTCGTCGGGCTCGATCGCGAACCGGTGATCCGGCCCGGGCAGGTCCCGGCTGAGCGTGTAGTGCTTCTCGATGACCGCCGCGCCGAGGGCCGTCGCGACGATCGGGGCCGTGATCCCGGCGCTGTGGTCGCTGTAGCCGACGGGGACCTGGAACGCGGTCCGCAGGGTCTGGATCGCGCGCAGGTTCAGGTCGCTGAACGGCGGCGGATAGTTGACGACACAGTGCATCAGGATCAGCTGCTCGTTGCCGGTGGCCGCGACCGTGTCGACCGCGTCCTGAACGTCGGCCAGGTCGGCCATCCCGGTCGAGCAGATGATCGGCTTGCCGCGCGACGCGACCTCGCGGATCAGGGGCAGGTGCCAGAGCTCGTACGAGGCGACCTTGAACGCCTTGACCCCGAGATCGTCGAGGAGGTCGATCGCCTCGAAGTCGAACGGCGTCGAGAGGAAGTCGATGCCGGCGTCGGTGGCGTGCCGGAACAGCTCGGCGTGCCATTCGCGGGGGAGCTCCAGTTCGCGGAACAGGTCGGCCATCGTCTTGTCGGGCGGCAGCAGGTCGTCGAGGTACTTCGCCCGGGTCGTCGTCTCGGCCACGATCCGATCGGCCGCGAACGTCTGGAACTTCACCGCGTCGGCGCCGGCCGCGGCGGCCACGTCGATCAGGCGCTTGGCCTGGTCGAGATCGCGATCGTGGTTCGAGCCCGCCTCCGCGATCACGTAGACGGGCGCCCCGCCGCCGACCTCCCGATCACCGATCCGGACGATGTCCATCAGTCCTCCACCGTCTCGCGCCGTGGCGGCGTCCCGTGTTCGCCCACCGGAGCGATCGTGCCATGCATTGCCGCCAGCGTGGGGTCGGCCGCGACGATCGCCTCGAGCTCGGCCAGGCTGGCGGCCCGGCTCGTTTCCGCGAGCCGGGCGCCGAGGGCCCGGGCGAAGGCCAGGTCGTCGGGCGTGTCGACCGTGTAGCGCCGATGCCGCGCGACCGGCGGATCGGTCAGCACGCCGATCGCGAACCGCTCGGGCTGGCGGTGGACGAACGTCAGGACGTGCTCACGATCGGCGGCCTCGGTCGCCTCGCGGTCCGCGGTCCAGAGGGCCGCCGCGCGGACCGCCTCAGCGCCGATGCCGAGCGGCAGGCCGGCGATGCCGACATAGTCGAACCCGTCGCCGAGGCGCGACAGCTGGGCGGTCATCACGTTCGGATCCGGGAACGGGTTGTCCGCGGTCTGGCGCAGGACGATCTCCGGCTCGAGCGGGCCGACGGCGTCGGCGACCCGGCGCAGGACGTCGAGGGCGGACCCGCGGTGAACGCGCAGCCGTTGCCGCTCGAGGATAGCAACCAGCTCGTCGTCCTCGCGCCGGTCGGTCGTCGCGACGACGAGGGCATCGATCCCGTCCACGGCCTCGACCGCGGCGACGGTCCACAGGATCAGTGGCCGGCCGCCGATGTCGGCGAGGACCTTGCCGGGCAGCCGGGTCGAGCCCATCCGGGCTTGGATCACCGCGACCGTGCGCATCGTCTGACCCTCAGCCGATCCGGTAGGCGGCGGTCACCTTGTCGAGCGCGGCGACCACGTCGTCGGCGTCGGCGTCGGTCATCGACGCGAACAGTGGGATGGTCAGCAGCCGCTCGTAGGCCGCCTCGGCGACCGGCATCGAGACGCCGGGAAAGCGCTCCCGGTAATAGCTGTGGCGATGAACCGGGATGTAGTGGACGTTGACCCCGATCCCCTCGGCGCGGAGGGCCCGGAAGATCGTTCCGCGGTCCACGGACAGGCGGTCCAGGCGAAGCTGCACGAACGCGAAATGCCATGCCGGATCGGCGCCGGGCACGACGACCGGCGGATCGAGCAGCTCGTGGCCGGCCAGCCGCTCGAGGTAGCGCGTGGCCAGCCGCCGGCGGGCCGCGAGGAAGCTCTCGATCCGCTCGAGCTGGCTCGAGCCGAGGGC
>JANLYK010000215.1:0-5465 GCA_031365595.1 Chloroflexota bacterium
GAGGCCGAGCTCGCGGGCGACCGCCCGGACCTCCGGCTTGGTCAGGTCGCCCAGCGGGAAGCGGGCGTGCTCGAGCTGGTCCTGGCGCAGGCCGTACAGGAAGTAGGTCTGGTCCTTGTCCTCGTCGCGCGCCCGGAGCAGGCGCGCCCGCCCGTCGGGCCCGACGGAGCGCCGAGCGTAGTGGCCGGTCGCGACCGCCTCGCAGTCGTACAGGTGCCGCGCCCGCCCGAGGAGCGCCCCGAACTTGACGTACGTGTTGCAGTCGACGCACGGGCTGGGTGTCCGGCCATCGAGGTACGCGTCGAGGAACGGCTGGAGGACGCCGGCGTCGAATTCGCGCTCGAGGTTCATGACGTAGAACGGAATGTCGAGCTGCGCCGCGACGCGCCGGGCATCGTCGGCGGCGTCGAGCGAGCAGCAGCTCTTCTTGAACTCGGAATAGCTGTCGGCGACATCGTGGAGACGCATCCACACACCGACCACGTCGTGGCCCTGAGCGCGGAGGAGCGCCGCCGCGACCGACGAGTCCACCCCGCCGGACATCGCCACGAGGATCCGGCTCATGCCGGGATCCCCTGCCCCAGCGGGTCGGCCGCGACCGCCACCTGGCCGGTCCGCAGGGCGGCAACGACCCGGGGCACGATCGCCACCGCCTCGTCGATCTCGGCTTCGGTCGTCGAGCGGCCGAGCGACAAGCGGAGCGCGCCGCGGGCCTCCTCGTCGGGATAGCCCATCGCGGTCAGGACGTGGGAGACCTCGGTCGAGCCGGTCGTGCACGCCGAGCCGACCGACGCCGCGATCCCCTCGAGATCGAGCCCGACGGTGATCGACACGCCGTCGGCATCACGGACGATCAGCGACAGGTGCCCCGGCAGGCGCTCCTTCGGGTGACCGGTCAGCTCGGTCCCGTCGACCGCGAGGACGGCCTTCTGGAGGCGCTCGCGCAGGCGGCGCAAGCGGCGCGCCGTCTCGGGTCGCTCGGCACGGGCCAGCTCGAATGCGGTGGCCATCCCGACCGCGCCGGCCACGTTCTCGGTGCCGCCGCGACGATGGCGCTCCTGGGAGCCGCCCTGCTGCTGGACGACGATGTGCGTGCCGTGCCGGAGGTACAGCGCGCCGACGCCTTTCGGGCCCTCGAACTTGTGGGCGCTGATCGCGAGCATGTCGACGCCGAGCGCCTCGACGTCGAGATCGAGGTGGGGCGCCGCCTGGACGGCATCGACCGCGAACAGGATCCCGCGCCGGGCACGGACCCGGCGGGCGATCTCGGCGATGGGCTGGATCGTGCCGACCTCGTTGTTGGCGAGCATGATCGCGACGAGAATCGTCCGGTCGGTCAGGGCCGCCTCGACGTGGTCGGGATCGACCCGGCCGTAGCGATCGACCGGCAGCTCGACGACCTCGAATCCGAACTTCTCGAGGTAGCGCAGGGTGTGACCGACAGCGTGGTGTTCGACCGCGGAGGTCACGATCCGGTGACCGCGCGCCTTGCCCGCCCAGGCGGCGCCCTTCAGCCCGAGGTTCAGGGCCTCGGTACCACCCGACGTGAACACGATCTCGCGCGCCTCGGCGCCGATCCCCTTCGCGACCCGCTCGTGGGCCTCGTCGAGGGCGGCCCGGGCGCGCCGGCCGAAGCCGTGGCTCGAGCTCGGGTTGCCGAAGTCCTCGGTCAGGAACGGGAGCATCGCGTCGAGGACTTCGCGCCGCAGGGGCGTCGTCGCCGCGTGGTCGAGGTAGATCGGCATCGTCCGGGATTGTACGCCGCGGGCTTCGCCGGGCCTCCAACTCGACATGTGGACTGACACCCGCCCGCAAGCCTGCGCGGCCGGTCACCCGGGTCGCGGTTAGGTGGGAGCGGGCAGGCTCGAGGCTCTCAACACAGAGGAGTCCACGATGCAGACCAGCGACACCCCCGAGACGATGTCCATCCCGGTCGACGAGACGAGCGACGTTGTTGCCGACGGCGAGTGGATCGAGTCCCCGATCGACGACGAGACCTACAACCTCCTGATGGCGCTCACGTCCAAGCTCGAGGCGATCGACGTCTACCAGGTCTACGCCGAGGACGGCAACGCCGAGATGTGGCGCGACCTCGCGATCGAGGAGCGCCGTCACGCGGACCGCATCCTCACCGAACTCAAGCAGCGGTTCGCCGCGTCCTGACGGTCGGGCTCCTCGACTCCAAGGCGGTCGGCCGCGACCTGAAGAGGTCGAGCTGATACGCGGGCTCGGGTCGGAGCCCGTGACACGCGGCAGGGCAGCAATCACCGGCGCCTGGGCAATATGACGTTCGCATCGCGGGCGCGTACGTTGCTGCACACGATGTGTTGGCATGTGACTGGTCGTCGATCGTCTGGGCGACGCTGGTGGGCTTCCCGACATTGAGGAAGCGGACCCGGTTGCTGCCGCCGGCGTCGACCAGCCGGAGGCGGTCGAGGGGTCGCAGGAGTAGGTCGCGATGGCGCCTCCGTCACGCCCATGATCCGTCCCGACGATCAGATCGGCATGAACGAACGTGGCCGATTTCCCCAGACGGCGTCGGAAGGTCGAACGGGAGATTTGGCCACCCTCGTTCGTTGCGGATTGATGTCGGTGAGCGATCAGGCGCCAGGAAGTCAGCCGGCGGCAGCCTCGCGCTCGACGGATCGCCGGAGGTCCGCCTCTTTGCCCTTTTCGCGTCGCCGGTCGTGCTCGGACAGGGCCCGCTTGCGCAGTCGGATCGACAGCGGCGTGATCTCGACGAGTTCGTCGTTGGCGATGAACTCGATCGCCGACTCGAGCGTGATCGGCCGGGCCGGTGTCAGCCGCAGCGACTCGTCATGGGAGTGGGTCCGGATGTTGTTGAGCTGCTTGGTCTTGGTCGCGTTCACGTTCATGTCGCCCGAGCGGGCGCACTCGCCGATGATCATGCCCTCGTAGACCTCGACCCCGGCCCCGACGAACAGCTCGCCCCGATCCTCGAGGTTGAACAGGCCGTAGGCATTGGACGTTCCCGCCCGGTCGGCGATCAGGACGCCATTCGTGCGGTGCGTAACCTCGCCCGCCCACGGCCCGTAGCCCTCGCCGATCTGGTGGAGCAGCGCGGTCCCGCGCGTGTCGGTCAGGAGCTGGCCGCGATAGCCGATCAGGCCCCGGACCGGCAGGACGAACTCCATCCGGACGCGGCCGTCGGCGTCGGTCGTCATCTGCTCGAGACGGCCCTTGCGGGCGGCGAGCGCCTCCTGGACCGGGCCGATGTAGTCGGGCGGGATGTCGATCGTGACCCGCTCGTACGGCTCCTGGACCTCGCCGCCGACGGTCCGCAGGAGGACCTCGGGCCGGGAAGCGGTGATTTCGAAGCCCTCGCGGCGCATCTGCTCGAGCAGGACGGCCAGCTGGAGCTCGCCCCGGCCGCGGACCTCGTAGGTGTCGCCGCTGTCGGTCGGCAGGACCTCGATCGACACGTTGCCGAGTGTCTCCTTGTCGAGCCGCGCCTTGATCTGGCGCGACGTGACGTACTTGCCCTCTCGGCCGGACAGCGGCGAGGTGTTCACCCCGAACGTCATCGACAGGGTCGGCGCGTCGACGTCGAGCCGGGGCAGTGGACGCGGATCGCCCGGGTCGGTGATCGTGTCGCCGATCGTGACCTCGGGCAGGCCTGCGACCGAGACGATGTCGCCCGGGCCTGCTTCGGTGATGTCGACCCGGTCGATGCCCTTCGCGGTCTGGAGGGACGTGACCGTGCCCGAGATTGTCACGATCCGCCCTGGCTCGACCGTTCCGGCCGTGTCGTCGGCCTCCTCGCGCAGGACGGTGATCCGCTGGCCGGTCCGGATCCGGCCGTTCCAGATCCGCCCGACCGCCATCCGGCCGACGTAGTCGTTGGCCGACAGGTTCGTGACCAGGAGCTGGAGCGGATGGCCCTCGTCGTACTCAGGCGGCGGGGTGACCGCGACGAGGACGTCCAGCAACGGCCGGAGGTCCGTGCCGGGCTCGTCCAGATTGTGGGTCGCCGTGCCCAGCTTCGCGTTCGTGTAGATCACGGGAAACTCGATCTGATGGGCGTCGGCCCCGAGGTCCATGAACAGCTCGTAGATCTCGTCGAGGACCTCGGCCGGACGGGCGTCGGCCCGGTCGATCTTGTTGACCGCGACGACGACCGGCAGGTGGCGGGCCATCGCCTTCTGGAGGACATAGCGGGTCTGGGGAAGCGGGCCCTCGGCGGCGTCCACGAGGAGCAGGACCGAGTCGACCATCAGGAGGCTCCGCTCGACCTCGCCGCCGAAGTCGGCGTGGCCGGGGGTGTCGACGATGTTCAGGCGGGTCCCGTCGTGATCGACCGTCGTCTGCTTGGCGAGGATCGTGATCCCCTTCTCGCGCTCCAGGTCGCCCGAGTCCATGACCCGATCGACGACCGCCTCGTTCGAGCGGAACGTGCCCGTCTGGCGGAGCATCGCGTCGACGAGCGTCGTCTTGCCGTGGTCGACGTGGGCGACGATCGCGACGTTGCGGAGGTCGGCTCGGGTCGAACGGGCGGTGGCGGGCGCGGGGGCGGCGGTGGTGGCGTCGAGGGGCACGGTCGGGCGAAGCTCCTGAGGATGGGGCCGCCCATTCTCGCACGAATGACGCGCTAGACTCGCCGACGTGACTGTCGCCGCCGTGATCCTCGCTTCGTCGCCCGAGTCCGCCCTTGCCGACGCGGACGGTTCGCCGGGCGTCCGGCGGATCGCGGACGCGGCCTGGGCCGGCGGCGCGACGCCGATCGTCGTCGTCTCGTTCGACCCCGACGGGGCCGTCGCGTCGGCCCTCGCGGGATCGCCCGTGACGCTCGCCGAGCCCGCGCCAAAGGAGCACGGGCCAGCAGCCCAGATGGCGCGTGGGGCCGACGTCGCGCGGTCCGAGATCGACGACACCGACGCGGTCCTGCTCTGGCCGGCCCGGATGGCCTGGGTCGGCCCGGAAACGGTCACCTCGCTCGTCGAGCTTCACGGGGTCGCGCCGGATGCCCTCCTCCGACCGACCTGGGAGGACGAGCCGGGCTGGCCGGTCCTCCTGCCGATCACTGCCCTCCCCCGGCTTCTGGCCGTCGGTGCCGACCGGATGCCGCCCGACGTCCTCCTCGACCTGATCGCGGCCGGGGTTCCGGACCGCCACGTTGCGCTGGGCGATCCGGGGGTGGCGTTCGACGTCGCGACCGCCCGAGCCGAGCTGCCTCCGTACATCGGTCCCGAGGAGCCGGCCGCGGGTCACGTCCACGAATGGGGCGCCGCGCAAGCCGAGCTCAGCGACGACGGCCCGCTCGAGGGTCCGGCCCTGGCCCCCTACGCCCAGGCCGCGGGCGAAGGCTCGTCCGACGACTGACGGTCGCTCGGCGGAGGAAGCCATCACGCCCGAGCCGGCGCTCGGAATCCCCGTCCGGCGTCGGCGGCGCGCGACCCGGCTGCTCCGATTCCTTGGCCTGGCCGTCGTGCTGCTCGTCGTCGTCG
>JANLYK010000305.1:0-6786 GCA_031365595.1 Chloroflexota bacterium
ACCCGGCACCCACACCCGGCGCGCGACCGCTGCTAGGCTGACCGCGTGCGTGTCGCGGTGCTGTCGGACGTCCATGCGAACCTCGTCGCCCTCGATGCCGTCCTCGGCGCCGTCGGCACGGTGGACGCGGTCTGGCACCTCGGGGACGTCGTCGGCTACGGGCCCGATCCCGATGGCGTCGTGAGCCGGCTGGCCGGGATCGGAGCGATCGGAGTCACCGGCAACCACGACCTCGCAGCCCTCGGCGGCCGCGAGATCGACTGGTTCAACCCTGATGCCAAGGCCGCGATGGAGTGGACTCGCGGCCGGATCAGCGACGCCACCCGGGCCTGGCTGAGCGCCCTGCCGAAGACCCATCGTGACGGCGACCTGACCCTTGTCCACGGCAGCCCGCGCGACCCGATCTGGGAGTACATCACCTCGGTTCCGGTCGCCCGCGCCAACCTGGCCGCTCTCGAATCGCCGTTCGGGCTGCACGGCCACACCCACCTCCCGATGGCCTGGGTGGACCACGACGGCCGGATCGATGCGATCGAGCCGAGCCCCGGCTCGACGTTCCAGCTCGACGGCCGGCCGGCCCTCCTGAATCCGGGCAGCGTCGGCCAGCCGCGCGACGGCGACCCGAGCGCGAGCTGGCTCGAGATCGACACTGACGCGGGCCTCGCCACGTGGCGCCGGGTCGCGTACGACATCGAGGCGGTCCGCACCGCCATGCTCGACGCCGGGCTGCCCGCTCGCGTCGCCGAACGGCTGCGCGTCGGGCTGTGACACCGTGATCGGCGGGCGGCGACCGCTCCAGGGTCGCAAGCCCGGAGACCGCCGAGTCCGGGTTGAGCGGCCCCATTCCGCGCTCTTCCGCTGGACCGGTCCCGGCCAGCTCACGGCCAAGGAGGCGGCGTCGGTCCCGACCACGCCGACCGGCCGCCTCGTCGCCCGGATCAAGGCCATCTTCCTGGGCCGCCCGCTGTCGAGCGAGTCCGAGATCGGCGAGCGCCTGTCCAAGAAGAAGGCGCTCGCGATCTTCAGTTCGGACGCGATCAGCTCGTCGGCCTACGCCACCGAGGAGATCCTGCGGGTCCTGATCCTGGGCGGGATCGCGGCCCTCGCCTGGGGCCTGTGGGTCAGCGTCGCGATCGCGATCCTGCTGATCGCGGTGGCGATCAGCTATCGACAGATCTGCATCGCCTACCCGACCGGCGGCGGCAGCTACTCGGTCTCGAAGGTCAACTTCGGGCGGCGGATGTCGCTGATCGCGGCGTCGGCCCTGATGATCGACTACGTCCTGACGGTCGCGGTCTCGACCGCGTCCTCGATCGAGCAGGTCACGTCGGCGGTTCCGGAGCTGTTCGACCTCCGGGTCGTCCTGGGCGTCGTCGCGATCGTCCTGATCACGATCGGCAACCTGCGTGGCCTGCGCGAGGCCGGCAACCTGTTCGCGATCCCGACCTACGTGTTCCTCGTGTCTGCCCTGTTGATGATCGTGATCGGCTCGATCCGGATCGTGGTCTTCGGCGAAGGTGGGGACTACTCCGCCGAGCTCGCCAGCCAGACCGGCCACAGCATCGAGACCCTGTCGATCATCCTGCTCCTGCGGGCATTCGCGGCGGGTGCCGTCGCCCTGACCGGAACCGAGGCGATCGCGACCGGAGTGCCGGCCTTCGAGCCGCCCGAGGCGAAGAATGCCGCGACGACCCTGGCGATCATGGCCGGCCTGCTCGGCATCCTGTTCATCGGACTGACGTTTCTCGCGGTCAACTTCGGGATCACCCACATCGAGGAACCGGTCAAGCAGACCGTGATCAGCCAGATCGCCGCCACGGTCTATGGCGCGGGCTCGATTCCGTTCTTCCTGTTCCAGGGCTTCACGGCGCTGCTCCTCGTCCTGGCCGCGAACACGAGCTTCAACGCGTTCCCCCGGCTGCTCGCGATCCTCGCCATTGACGGCCACATGCCCCGCCAGTTCTCCTTCCGCGGCGACCGCCTGGCGTTCAGCTACGGGATCATCGTCCTGGCCGCGGTCGCCGCGTTCCTCATCTGGCTGTTCAAGGGCGAGACCCACCTGCTGATCCCGCTCTACGCCGTCGGCGTGTTCATCGACTTCACGATCAGCCAGGCCGGGATGATCCGGCACTGGCGCCGCGAGCGGCCGCCCGGCTGGCGGCGGCGCCTCGCGATCAATGCGTTCGGCTGCACGCTGACCGCGATCGTGGCCGTCGTCGTGACGATCGCCAAGGCGCCTCAATCGTTCATCGTCCTCGCGCTGATCCCGCTCCTCGTCGGGCTGATGACGTTCATCCATCGCCAGTACTCCGGCCAGGAACAGGAGCTCGCGGTTCGCGACGACTTCGTGGTCTCGATCGCCCATCGCGAACAGCGCGTCGTGATCCCGGTGAACGGCATCAACCGCGCCGTCATTCAGGCGGTGATCTTCGGGCGGACCCTGGCGAGCGACGTCCGGGCCGTGTTCATCACCGAGGACCCCGATCAGGGCGATGCGATCCGCGTGAAGTGGGAGCGCCAGGTGCCCGGGGTCCCGCTCGTGATCGTCGAGTCGCCGTATCGGGCCCTGGTCGGGCCATTGACCGCCTACCTCGACGTCCTCGACCTCGCCTGGCCACCCGACAAGGCCGCCCCCGTGACGATCGTCGTGCTGCCCGAGTACGTCGCCCGCCACTGGTGGGACCGTCTGCTGTATAACCAGTCGGCCAATCGCCTGAAGTCGGCGCTGGTCGGGCGTGAGCACACGGTGATCGCTGACGTTCCCTACCGCCGCGGCCACTGACCGGACCGCCGCCACAGATCGGAGTCGCGTTGATCGGAGGCCGCCGGCCACTGCAGGGCCGGAAACCAGCGGACAAGCGCGTCCGGGTCGAGCGCCCGCATGCCCCGTACTTCCGCTACACCGGGCCCGGCCAGATGGTCGCGAAGGCCGCCGCTCACGAGCCCAAGACGGCCCTCGGGCGGACCTGGGCGCGGATTCGCAAGGTCGCGATCGGCCGACCCCTCGCGTCGGAGGAGGAGGCCGGCGAGCGGCTGTCCAAGAAGAAGGCCCTGGCGATCTTCAGCTCGGACGCGATCAGCTCGTCGGCCTATGCCACCGAGGAGATCCTGCGCGTCCTCCTCCTGGCTGGGGCCGGAGCCGCGCTGGCCTTCTCGCTCGAGGTCGCGATCGCGATCTCCGTTCTCCTCGCCGTCGTGGCCCTGTCCTATCGCCAGGTCTGCCGGGCGTACCCGTCGGGCGGCGGCGCGTACTCGGTCTCGAAGGAGAATCTCGGGGCGCTGGCCAGCCTCATCGCCGCCGCGGCCCTCCTGATCGACTACGTGATGACCGTTGCCGTGTCGACCGCCTCGGCCGTGGCCCAGGCCTACTCGGTCATCCCCGGCCTGTACGACATCCGGATCGAGATCGCGGTCGTCGCGATCGCCCTGATCACCGCGGCAAACCTGCGCGGCCTGCGCGAGTCGGGGAACATCTTCGCGATCCCGACCTACCTGTTCCTGGGCCTGGCCCTGACGATGATCGGGATCGGGATCGTGAACGTGATCAGCGGCCAGGCGGTGGACATCGTCCAGGCCGACGCGGTGGAGACCGGTAGCGAAAGCCTCGGCATCTTCCTGCTCCTCAAGGCGTTCGCCGGCGGCTCGGTGGCGTTGACCGGGACCGAGGCCATCGCCAACGGCGTGCCCGCCTTCCAGCCGCCCGAATCGAAGAACGCCGGCAACACGATGCTGGCGATGGCAATCCTGCTGGCGGTCCTGTTCATCGGGATCACGTTCATCTCCGACGCCTACGGCATCCTGCCGACCGAGGAGGGCGGACGGACCGTCGTGGCCCTCGTCTCGAGCACGATCTTCGGTGACGGTTCGCCGCTCTACTACCTGTTCCAGGCGTGTACGGCGCTGATCCTGTTCCTCGCCGCCAACACCTCGTTCAACGCGTTCCCGCGGCTGAGCGCCCTGCTCGCGATCGACGGCTACCTGCCCCGCCAGTTCGCGCTGCGCGGCGACCGCCTCGCGTTCAGCTACGGGATCGTCATCCTGGCCGCGGTCGCCGCGGCCCTGCTGATCTTCTTCGGCGGCGACACCCACGCCCTGATCCCGCTCTACTCGGTCGGGGTGTTCGTGTGCTTCACCCTGTCGCAGATCGGGATGGTCCGCCACTGGCATCGCCATCGCGAGCCGGGCTGGTGGTTCCGGGCAACGATCAACGGGCTCGGGGCGGCGATGACCGCCGTCGTGCTGGTCGTCGTGACCACGGTGAAGTTCACCGACGGTGCCTACCTCGTCGTGATCCTGATCCCGCTCCTGGTCGCGATGATGCTGTTCATCCACCGCCAGTACGACGCCTCGCGCCGTGAGTTGACGGTCCGCGACGATGTCGTGTTCGCACCGCCCCAGCGCGAGGAGCGGGCGGTCGTGCCGATCCCGGGCGTCAACCGGGCAGTCATCCAGGCCGTCAACGTGGCGCGTTCCGTGGCCGACGATGTCCGAGCGGTGTTCATCACCGAGAATGCCGAAGACGGGATCGCCGTTCGGGAGCAGTGGGAGCGCCAGGTGCCGGGCGTTCCCCTCGTCGTGGTCGAGTCGCCGTACCGCGCCCTGACCGGCCCCTTGGAGGCCTACCTCGACGTCCTCGACTCGGCCTGGCCGCCGGACAAGGCCGCACCGATCACGTTCGTCGTCCTGCCCGAGTACGTCGCCCGGCGCTGGTGGGAGCGGCTCCTCTACAACCAGTCGGTCAAGCGCCTGCGGAGCTCGCTCCTCGGCCGGCCGCACACGGTCGTCGTGAACGTCCCGTACCGGCGCGACGACCCGGCCTCATTCGACCGGACGCATGCCGAGACGCCCGAGCCGGGGGCGGTCGACGGTCCCTGACCCGCGACGGCCGATCGACGATCGCTCTCGGGCATTGCCAGCGGGGAGTCGCCCGCGCGGGCGTCACTCGCACACCACCGCGACGTGGACGCAACGCCATCCCCCATCTGACGGACGACGCCGTTCCGTGGCGGTGATAGAGTCGCCGCCGTGCCATCCGAGCCCACCGCCGAGCCATCGTTCCGACGCGCGGTCGTCGCCCTGTCCGGGCATCCCAACGGGCAGCGTCTCGTCAAGCTCGTCGGTGAGCTGGCCCGGGCCCACAAGGCCGAGGTCATCGGCGTCCACGTCGTCGAGATCGACTGGTCGATGCCGCTCGACATGGACATCGCCGGACGGTCCGACGAGATCCAGCAGATCCTCGATCTCGCGGAGGGCACCGCGGAGTCGGTCGGGGTGACCCTCGAACCGGTCCTGCTCCAGGCCCGCGACGTCGGCGCCGCGCTCGTCGACGAAGCGGTCGAGCGCGAAGCGGACCTGCTCGTCGTCGGGCTTGCCTACCGGACCAAGTTCGGCGGCGACTTTGCCATGGGCCGGACGATCCCCTACGTCCTGAAGAACGCGCCATGCGCAGTCTGGGTCGTGCGCGAGCCGATCCCGGAGGAGAATCCGTGAAAACCGTGATCGTCGGCTGCGGCCGGGTCGGCTCCGTGCTGGCCGACGCGTTCGACCGGGCCGGCCACCAGGTGGTCGTTCTCGATACCAAGACGAGCGCCTTCGATCGCCTGCCCGGTGCCTTCAAGGGCGTCGCGATCCGAGGCGACGGGACCGACGAGGACACCCTGCGCCGGGCCGGCGCGGGCGAGGCGGACGTCTTCATCGCGATGACCGAGGGCGACAACCGGAACATCATGGCCGCCCAGCTCGCGACCGAGGCGCTCGGCGCCCGGAACGTGATCGCCAAGATCAACGACCCGCTCCGTGCGAGCGCCTATGCCGAGCTGGGGATCGCGACCCTCTGCCGGACGAACCTGATGGCCACCGCGGTCAGCCAGTTCCTCGATGCGGGCCTGACGTTCGGGCCCGGGCTGACGGCGGCGACCGGCCAGCATCCGGGCGGCGAGCACCACGCCGACGACGGCCCGCCACCGGTCGCACCCGAGGGCCACGGCCATGCGGGAGACAACGGCCAGCCCGCGGACTCCACGACGTACCCGACCACGGCGCCGGTCGCGCCCGCCAGCGCCCGGGAGGGCTGATCCCATGTTCGTGCTCGTGATCGGCGGCGGCAAGGTCGGCTACTACCTGACCAAGGAGCTCATCGGCAGCGGCCACGAGGTCGTGTTGATGGAGAAGGACAAGGATCGGGCGACCCAGATCGCCGACGAGGTCGGCTCGGTCGTCATCGCCCACGACGGCTGCGAGGGCAAGTATCTCGCCGAGGCCGGCGCCAACCGGGCAGACATCGTGGCCGCGGTCACCGGCGACGACGAGGACAACCTCGTGATCTGCCAGATGGCCAAGCACCATTTCGACGTTCCCCGCACGATCGCCCGGGTCAACAACCCCAAGAACGAATCGCTGTTCAAGCACCTCGGCGTGGACGAGCTGATCAGCCCGACCCGGATGATCCTTGGCTCGATCGAGCAGGACATCCCGGTCCACGAGCTGCTCCACCTGGCGGCCCTCGGCGAGGGCGAGCTCGAGCTGATCGAGGCCCACCTCCAGGCCGGGTCGCCCGCGATCGGACGGGCGACGAAGGACCTCACGATGCCCGAGGGCTGTTCGCTCTTCGCGGTGATCCGCAACGGCAAGGCGACGCCGCTTCGCCCGGACACGATCCTGGCCGAGGGCGACAAGGTGATCGCGATCGGCAAGGCCGAGTGCGAGGCCGGCCTGCACGAGCAGCTGATCGGCAGCCAGGAGCCCGCCGCCGTCGGCTGACGTCGCACGCGGAGCGTTGGGTCGTTG
>JANLYK010000255.1:0-2200 GCA_031365595.1 Chloroflexota bacterium
GGGATCGTGGAGCAGGAGCTGGAGCGAGTCGAGCCAGGCGGGCGCGAAGTCCTGGCCCTCGTCGATCACGAGCGCGTGGTAGCGCGGCCCGAGTATTCCAATAGCCGCATCGAGAGCGGCGGGCAGGGTCTTGTCAAACCAGGTCTGGCCGGCCGGGATCGGCTTGGCCGGGAGCGTGCCGGCTTCGCGCGCGAGGTCCTCGCACAGGCCATGGAAGGTCGACACGGTCAGGTGGCCCGTGGTCGCGGCCGTCTCCTCGGTCAGCTCGCCGAGCAACCGGGCGAGGGGCTGGTTGAAGCAGACCAGAAGCGTGTCGAAGCCCTCGCCCGCGAGCTGGTGGGCCTTCTCGGCAGCGAGCAGCGTCTTGCCGGTCCCGGCCGCGCCGAGGATCTGCATCCGCCGGTTCCTCGCGAGGCCGCGCATCACCTGCTGCTGGCCCGCGGTCATCTCGACGACGTGTCGTTCGCCCTCGCGGATCTCGCTCTTGAGCAGGCTGCGGAGCTCGATCGGCGACGTCAGGAGGTTGGCGAGGAGCTCGACACCGGCTTGGCCGGGCGGACGCTGGCGGCTCGCGTCCGACGCCCAGTACGCGAACGCGCGCTCGACGGCCGTGCGGGTCATGGCGGGGTCGCCGGGCGCGAAGGTCGCCTGGTCGAGGACGAGCTCAGGGACGAGGTCGGGACCGAGGAACGCGGTGCGTCGGCCGGCACTCGCGAGATCGACACCCGGCAGGGCGACGGCGTGGCCGGCGATCGGGTCGAAGTCGGCGGGCCGACCGGGCAGTTCGCCGAGCTTGCGGACGAGGGCGTGCTGGCTGCGCGTCGCCTGCGTGAACGGATCCGGGTCGAGCTTTCGGCTCCCCGCGTACCAGCGGCCGGAGGCGTCGCGCCGGATCTCGCCGGACTTGGTCTCGATGACGAGGAAGCCGCGCTCCGGATGGGCGATCACAAGATCGGCCTCGCCGTCGCTGACCTGGCCGTGATCGCGGGTCCGGCCGGTCCAGGCGACGTTGGCGAAGACGCGATAGCCGTCGCGCTCTGGGAGGGCTGCGCGGATCCGCTTCTCGACGAGGAGCTCGGCCTTCCGGCCCGCGCGGTCGTCGGGGGCAGTCGCGGCCGGTCGGACGACATCGGCCGTCGCCCGAGAAGCGGCGGCGTCACCGGTGTGCGCGCTCGGCAAGACGTCCAGACCCCCTTGTCCCGGCCGCCGTGGGCATCGCAGCCGAGTCGGCGCCGCTCCACCCGTGTGCGGCGTGCTCGACAAGATATGCCACGGAGTCAAGCCGCGCTGGACTCGGGCGCACGGTGCCCGCTCACAGGTCGTCGTGGTCCTCGTCGGCGTCGGCGGCGTTGTCTGCCTCGTCTGCCTCGTCGGCGTCGTCGGCGTCGAGCTCGAAGGCCTCGATCGCGTCGAAGTTCCGGGCGCGGTTGCACTCGCCGCAGATCGGCCGGCCTGCATCGCCGAACGGCTCGTCCTCGAGGTCCCCGTCGAGCGGGCGACCACACGTGGCACAGAACGTCATCGGATCGGGCTCCCCTGCCCTTCACGGTGGTCCCGGTCGACCTCCGCCTGCGGCCACGATCGCGGATACCCGTGACACCTAGCCTGTCACGACATCCCGGACTTGACGACTCGTACCGTTGGTCGTACCATTGGTCGTACCATGGAGAGCAGCTCTTCCCGCCGGATGTTGCGCGAAGCGCTCGAGCCCTACACCACAGCCGAACCAACGACCGCCTTCGTGAAGCTGTCGATCAGCCTTCCGGCGGACCTGGTGGGCCTGGTCCGTACGTCCGCGGCTGAGAGCGGCACGTCCGTCAGCGCGATGGTTGCCGCGGCACTGCGACGAACCGTCGAGGACGTCGAGCAGCGCAGGCTCGATGCGGCGCTCGCGGCCGACGCCGAGGAGAACGTGGCGTGGGCGGAAGCCTCTGCGGCGACGAACGCCAAGCTCCTCGCCGAGCTCGAATGGTAGGGATCGGCGCCGGCCCGCCTCCGTACGGTCCGCGGCGCGGCGACATCCACATCGTGGCGTTTCCCGAGGCCGACGGCCACGTCATCCACGGTCCACACCCCGCGGTTGTCGTGTCCTCGGACCGACTCAACCGCCCGACCGGGACGGTCCTGATGTGTCCCTTGACCTCACGGATCAAGCACGATCCGTCCGACTACCTGCCTCCCTATCTCGTGCCGATCTGCG
>JANLYK010000265.1:0-2324 GCA_031365595.1 Chloroflexota bacterium
CTGCGCGGCCTGCGCGATCCGGAGCGCTACGACGCGTGGCTCCGTCGGATCCTCGTTCGGTCCTGTCGCGAGAAGGCTCGGCGCGAGTGGCGCCGCGACACGATGGAGGTCGACCTGGCATCGACCGCTGACCCAATCGTCGCCGGGGGTCACGATGTCGTTGACGTCCACGACCGACTGGAACGCGGCCTCGCCAGGCTCTCGCCCGGGGAGCGCGCAGTCCTCGTGCTCACCTACTTCGTCGACATGCCGCTCGCCGAAGCGGCAACAACCCTTGATATCCCTCTCGGCACGATGAAGTCGCGGTTGAACCGGGCCCTTCAGGCGTTGCGCGCCGCCATCGAAGCGGCCGAGCGCGAGCCCGCACGACCCACGGAGCGCGTGCGATGAGCGACGAGAACGCGCTGGCCCGGCAACTCCGGAACCACTATCTCGCGACGGCCAACGAGCCGCCCGCCGACGGCCAGCTCGAAGCCATCCTCGAACGGACCCGCGCCATTCGCCCCCGATCGAGGCTGGAAGTCCTGCTTCGGCGCCAGCCCGTGGTGGGAGCCGGCGTGGCCGGTGTCCGGGCGTCCCTGCGCCTCGCGGCGCTTGCCGCGGCACTGATCATCGTGCTGGCGGCGGTGGCCCTCGGGACGGGCGGTGCCTTCCGCGCGGCCAGCACCCCCTTCGAAGGTCGCTGGACATCCACGGACACGGACGGCAGCCGCCAGATCCTGGTCGTCGCGCCGGGTCCGACACCCCTCGTCAGCTACGAGGATCTCTATGCCAGTGGGTGCGCCGCCAACGGCGATCGATCCACGCACTTCTTCGCGGAGGGCCGCGGCACGATCAAGGGCACGCGGATGGCCGTCGTGTTTCCGAGTGGCGGGGGATGCGTGACCTGGCACGTCGAGCCGTACGATCGCGACTACGAGCACGACGCGGCGACCGACCGCCTCCTCGACACCGACGGGATCTGGTGGCGACGCGCCCCCTGAGCGGGCCGCCTCAGGACCGGCGCTCGCCCTAGCGGCCGCGCGGCCAGACCAGCTTCGCGGGCTGATCGACGGTGCCGGCCACCGGCCGATCGTCCCAGTCGTTGCGGGCCGGCGTGAACACGTCGATCACGACGGCGCCGCCGGGTCCTGTCACGACCGAATGCGGCGTGTCGCCGATGATCCGCCACGTCCCGCCCGGCCCGAGAACCCGCTCCTCGTCTCCGATCCGGAACGTGACCTCACCCTCGATGACGAGGCCGCACTGCTCGTTGGCGTGCTGGTGCTCGGGCACGATCGAATCGGGTGCGAGCTCGACGACCGCGAACGTCAGCCGCTCGCCCTGGACGCGCCGGGCCACGACGCCATCGCAGACCTGGATCGGGACGAGATCGGCGATGTCCGCGAGGTTCGTCATCGGGTCCTCCGGCGAGCGCGGAGGCTGTCGACCAGCGACCACGGTCGATCCAGCCTACCCGACGTTCGACGCGGACGAAATCGGTGCCAACGCGCGATCATCCGACCATGCCAACGACTGTGCCCCACGACGAACGCGAGCAGGTCCACGCCGAGACGGTCGCCGAATGGCGGGGCTGGCTCGAGGTCAACCACGGCCGGACCGAGGGCGTCTGGCTCGTGTCGTGGCGCGCGCCCACCGGCCGGCCGCGAATGACCTATGAGGAGTCGGTCGAGGAGGCCCTCGCGTTCGGCTGGATCGATAGCAAGGCGCGGACCCTCGACGACGAACGGACCACGATCTGGATGTCGCCGCGCAACGCCGGCAGCGGCTGGTCGCGGAGCAACAAGGTCCGGATCGAGCGGCTCGAGGCGGACGGCCGGATGACCGATTCCGGCCGCGCCCTGATCGACCAGGCGAAGGTGGATGGCTCGTGGACCCTGCTCGACGCCGTCGAGGACCTCCTCGTGCCGGACGATCTGGCGGCGGCGTTCGCGGCGCACCCCGGCTCGCGTGAGCGCTGGGACGCGTTTTCCAGATCCGCTCGCCGGGCCCTGCTCGAGTGGATCGTCCAGGCCAAGCGTCCCGAGACCCGGGCACGCCGCGTGACCGAGACGGCGGCCGGCGCCGCCCGCGGTAAACGGGCGAATCAGCCCGGCGGTTCCTGACCGCGTCGATCCTCGAGGAACGCGACACGGGAGCGTCATCTGGATGGACGATGATGGTCAGATGCACACACGACCGCTCGGCGCCGCCCCGCTCTTCCTCTTGAGCTTTGCCCTGGTTGTCTCGGCCTGTACCGGTTCGGGGAGCGCCACTCCATCGGCGAAGACCGGCGCACCCGGTGTGTCGGCGGCACCGCCGTCCGCGGCCGCGCCATCGGGATC
>JANLYK010000278.1:0-12349 GCA_031365595.1 Chloroflexota bacterium
GCCGCGGATCGGACATCGGGTCGCCTAGCGCCTGCCGGCCGCCGCCGGTCGAGCGAGCCCGCTTGCGACGAGGAGTTCGGCGGCCACCCGGTGGATGTCCTGGCTGATCGGTGCCGCCGGGTTGGCCAGCACGAACGGGACGCCCTCGTTGTTCGCCTGGACGACGAGCAGGCCGTCGCTCTGGACGCGATGCTCCGGGACCCGCCCGAGGGCCCGCTCGAGGTCGCCGGGATCGATCCCGCCGGGCGAATCGGCGCGGTTCACGAGGTAGCGGACCTTGGACGCCGAATAGCCGATCATCCGGAACGCGTCGGCGACCGCGATCGTGTTGTGGATCGTCGTCGAGTCGTAGGTCACGATCTCGACGATCGTGTCGGACAGATCGAGGAACGAGAGGTTGATGTCGTTGAGCGCCGACGACATGTCGATGACGATCGCGCCGTACACCCGGCGCAGAAGCGACAGGATCTTGTCGATGTCCCGGGCGGTGACCATCTCGGCCATCTCGACGCGGGGCGGAGCGAGCAGGATGTCGATCCCCGACGGATCGCGCCACAGGACGTCCTGGAGATCGGATTCGGCGACCCTGTCCGTCGGCAGGTCGAGGATCGATGGCGCATCGACCGGGACCTTCAGGAGGGCGCGCAGGTCGCCGAACTGGAGGCTGCCGTCAATCAGGACAGTTCGCTGGTCGGCCTGGCCGAGGGCCACCGCCAGATTGAACGCGATCGTTGTCTTCCCGACCCCGCCCTTCGGCGCGAACACCGAATAGACGCGCGACGAGCCGGTCGTGGAGAGCTGGGCGTGATCCTTGCGCACCTGGCTGATCCGGTTCATCAGGTCGAAGCCCGAGAACGGCATCGCGAGGACACCGTGGATCCCGTTCGCCGGATCGACCTCGACCGGGTTCTGGGGAACGGTCAGGACGATCACCGGGACGCCGGAGCCGGACGCGGCGATCTGCTCCACGAGCGCCAGACCCTTGACCCGCCCCTGGAGCAGGGCGTCGACGAGGATGACGTCCGGCCGAAGCTGGGCGACCTGGGACAGCACCTTGCTGCCGTCGCTCAGGGTGTCGAGGAGCTTGACGGAGCTCTGGGAATTCAGGAGGCCGCGAATGTATTGCGCCACCTGGGGAACGTCCTCGACGAGGAGGAGGCGCGTCTGGTCGCTCGATGACATCGGGCCGAGTGTAGCAAGCCAACGGGGGCCGGCACCTCACCCGGAGGTCCCATCGTCGCTCCTGGCTCACGGAGCGGGTCCACGGGCTCGGTGACGTCAGGGGCGCCGGGCGATCAGGATGGCCCGTTCGCTGCCGGGTCGGATGGACTCCATGTCGTAGTCGCCCGCGATCACCTCGACGTCGAGACCGGCGTCCCCGGCCATCGACGCCAGCTCGTCCGCGCCGACCAGGCGGAGCGCGTCACGCCGGATCCAGCGGCTCGTCGGCCCGCCCGGCTGGCCCTCCTCGAAGATCGAGGTCAGGTCGACGGTCGCGGTTGTCGGATCAAAGCGCGCGGCCGCGACCTTCGTGACCTCGTGGCCGGTCTCAGGCTCGATCCGCTCGTACTCGAAGATCAGCCGCCCGTCGAACCGGGCGAGGTCGTCCGGCTCGGGCAGCCAGATGTCGACCGCGGCGAGACCGCCGGGCGCCAGATGGGCGGCGATCGTCCCGAACGCCCGTCGCTGGGCGTCGCGGGTCGCGAGCAGGAACAGCGAGTTCAGGGCGATGAACGCGAGTCGGAAGGTGCCGGCCGCCGGCAGGGCGAGGTCCAGAAGGTCGGCCTCGACGAACACCAGGCGGGCGGTCGTGGCCTTGCCGGCGGCCGCGGCACGACGGCGGGCCCGCGTGAGCATCGCCGGGTCGAGATCGACCGCCGTGACGTGATGGCCGGCGAGCGCCAGCGGGACGGCCAGCCGGCCACTGCCCGCGGCGAGCTCGAGGATCGGGCCGCCCGTTCGTCCGGCCAGGGCGAGGTACAGATCGAGGTCTCCCGGATCGTCCTCGAGATCGAGGTCGTACAGGCGGGCGAGGGCGTCCCC
The DNA here is from genome assembly GCA_031365595.1 of Chloroflexota bacterium. Classification (GTDB taxonomy): domain Bacteria; phylum Chloroflexota; class Limnocylindria; order Limnocylindrales; family CSP1-4; genus CF-46. The sequence continues at coordinate 2,044 of JANLYK010000278.1, forward strand.
GCGTGCCTCGGTCATGCGTCGCGCGTGCCCGGCCCGTCGAACCGGACGGGTCGGCCGGCTTGCTTCTTCACCGCCAGGGCGCTGATTGCCTCGAGGGCCGCGCGGTTGGCGATCATCGCCGTCACCTCGGCGTGGTCGTACGGCGGCGAAACCTCGACGATGTCCATGCCGGCGAGCTCCACCTGGCCGACGATTCGGCGGATGGCCCGCAGGATCTCGCGGGTGATGAAGCCACCCGGCTCGGGCGTGCCGGTGCCGGGCGCCAGGCCCGGATCGACGACGTCGATGTCGAGGCTGAGATAGATCGCGTCCGGGCCGTCGAGGGCTTCCGCGATCGCGTCGTCGATGACGGCCTCCGCGCCGCGCTCCTCGACCTCGGTCATGAAGTGATAGCGCAGGCCGTGCGCCTTCATCCACTCGAACGTCTCGATCGGCGGCCAGTAGCCGCGCAGGCCGACCTGGACGAAGTTCCGGCCGTCGACCGCGCCTGATTCGATCAGGCGGCGCATCGGCGTCCCATGACCGGCGAGGACGCCCCAGTCGTCGTTGGCCGTGTCGGCATGGGCGTCGAAATGGACGATGCCGATCGAGCCCGGCCGGCGGACCTCGGCGACCGCGGTCGCGCTCGGCCAGGTGATCGAGTGGTCGCCGCCGAGGACGATCGGAATGGCCCCGGTGGCGGCCACCTCGCGGACCTTGCGGTGAATCAGGGCATGGCCGCGCTCGATCCAGGCCGGGACGATGTTCGCGTCCCCGGCATCGACGACGTTGAGGATCTCGAACGGCTCCACGCCGAGCTGAAGCGAGTGGACCGAGCCCGAGGTGTACTGGGCCTCGCGGATCGCGCGCGGCCCAAAGCGGGCGCCGGGCCGGTGGCTCACCGCGTCGTCGAACGGCGCGCCGATGATCGCGACGTCGACCTCGCGGGCGCGGAGCTCCTGCGGGTCCGTGATCCACGGCAGGTTCATGAACGTCGTCGGCCCGACGTAGGTCGGCAAGTCGAAGTCGCTGAACGTCTCCCAGTCCTGGTCCCAGCCATTGAGCCGGGCGAAGTCGACCGGGTCGTCGGCCGACGGATCGGGACGGGGATCGTGGGGGCGCTCGGCCACGGGCTCCTCCGGAGACGATCGGCACGGGCTCGCGGCGGGAGCGGGGCGTGACGTCGACGTCTCGCTGGGGGCGCCGCCGGTTCGCTACGAACGTCCAGCGGGGCGCGCCGCAGTCATCCTAGCACCCGCTCTGGAGCCCCCCGGCTGGTCGGACGAGGGACGATGAGTCGGCCCTGGGTCAGGCCTCGGCGCGGAACTCACGCCAGGCGGACGCCAGCAGCTCCGGATCCGCGAACAGCTCGTACGCGGTCTGGGCGACGAGGGTCGCGGCCAGGAGCGTGGTCGCATCGGCGGCCGGCGTGGCGGCGGCGTCGCGGAACAGGATCGAGTGCCCGGGCGTGCCCTCCGGCGCGATCGCGAGCTCCGGGTGGATCGTCGGGCACACCCAGCTCACGTTGGCCATGTCCGTGCTGCCCGAGTTCGGGTCGGGGCCCTGGTCGACGATTCCGTAGGCCTCCGCATTGGCGACCCAGCGCGCCTCGATGGTCGAGTTGGCGTGCATCGTCATCGCGCCCCCGCTGAACGTGACGTCCGCGGTCGTTCCGGTTGCGAGGGCCGCGCCCTCGACGAGCTCCCGGAAGCGCGTCTTCATCTCCTCGTAGTACGGCTGCTCCGGGCTGCGCAACATGAACCAGGCCCGGGTCCGGTCCGGAATGATGTTCGCGGCCGTCCCGCCCTCCTGGATGATCCCGTGGACACGGGCATCGGTCCGGAGCTGCTGGCGCCACAGCCCGACCGAGCTGAACAGCAGGATCATCGCGTCGAGCGCGTTGCGGCCCTTCCACGGATCGGCGGCCGCGTGGGCCTGGAGCCCGTGGAACACGACCTCGACGTCTTCGGAAGCGAGCGGCTGGGACTCGACGTGGTTCCGATCGCAGGGATGGAACATCAGGGCGGCGTCGATGTCTGCGAAGAGCCCGTCCTCGATCATGATCTGCTTGCCGCTCCCCCGCTCCTCGGCCGGCGTGCCGAAGAAGACGATCTCGCCGGGCAGCTCCGCGGCGATCGAGGCCAGCGCGATCGCGGCACCGACGCCCGAGGCGGCCATCGTGTTGTGACCGCAGCCGTGGCCGAGCCCGGGCAAGGCGTCGTACTCGGCGAGGATGGCGATCCGCGGGGCGTCGCCGCCGCGGCCGCCGGGCAGGGTCGCCCGGATGGCGGTCGGCAACGTGCCGGCGGGGTGGTCGACGGCGAAGCCGTGGCCGCGCAAGGCCTCGGCGACCCAGGTCGCGGCCTGGACCTCTTCGAACGCGGGCTCCGGGTGGGCGTGGATGCGGCGCGACAGCTCGACGATCTCGTCGCGGGCAGCATCGACCGCGGCCGCGATCCGGCGCTTGGCCTCGGGGTGCGGCCCGGCCGGATCGATGACCTCCAGCGGGCCGGGCGGGGCGGCGGACGTCTCGGGCGAAACGGTCACGAATCCTCCTAGGGCCGCCGGCCGCGGCCGGCCGGCCGGTGCAGGCTCAGCGCTCGACGGACAGGGTCGCCTCGGCGATGAACACGAGGGCGAGGATCAGGAGGGCGATCGCCGGCACGAACGCCTGCTGGAGCCGCAGGATGACGAAGACGGCCGTGACGACCGCGACCCAGCCGCCGCGCCGGACGGCCCTGGTCCAGTCGCCACGATAGGCGATCCGGCGGTGCCGGGCGAACACGCCGAGCCAGAAGAGCGGCACGACGGTCAGGCCGAAGGCGAGACCGATCAGGAGTGCCCCGACAAACCCGGCGGTCGGGTCAAGGCGTGGATCGCGAGTCGCGATGACGAGGGCGACGAGGATCCACACGACGGCGGCCGCGGCGAAGAGCGCGAGGTTGGCCATTCGATCGCGGGACTCCATGACGAGGAAGTCTAGGCCGTCGCGGGCACCACTCGATCCAGCCCCGATCCGCGCCTCGACGCCGGCGGCTGCGCGGGCCCCCAAGGTCGTCACTTCGCCGGCGTCTGATCCGCAGCGTCGCTGACCGCACGAACGAGATCGTCGGGCGGGAACGGCTTGAGGAGCACGGCGTCGACGATCGACGGGTGGCGCCGGGCACTCTCGGCGCGATCCCGATCGCCGGTCATCATCACGACCCGGAGCGCGGGCCGCAGGGCGAGGAGCCGAGCGGCGAGTTCGACGCCATTCATCACCGGCATCTCGATGTCGGTCACGAGGACAGCCGGCAGGACGCGCCCCTCGGCCACGAGGCGGAGCGCGTCGCGACCACCTGGCGCAGTCGCCACGTCGAACCGAGCGAGGGTCAGGGTTCGGGCGACCTGAGCGCGGACCAGCGGGTCGTCGTCCACGACGAGAATCGTGTGGCCGGTCCCGCTTGGCAACGGCCCAGCCGCAGGTCCGGCCAGCGTGGACTCTGGGTCGTCGAGCGGCGAACCGATGCTCGCGACGGCCTCGGGCGGCGTGTTCTCCCCCATCAGCGATCTGGTCCTCCGTGCCAGCGAGGTTTCGTGGGGTCGAGCCCTCTGGCAGGCGGTGCATCCTTGCACCGCGACTCGCCGCGGCCAATCGGGCGAATGCCCTATCGGCCCGGTCTTGTTCCGAGGCTGAGCACTCGCTCCAGATCGGTCACGGTGGCGAGGGTGAAGTCCGGCTGGATCGAGGCGTCGGGAAGGCTCGACGGGAGCGGCGAATCGGCTGGCCGGTCCCGGACCCAGGCGGTCTGCCAGCCGGCCACGACGGCCCCCATGACGTCAGCTGCCCAGTCGTCCCCGACATGCAGGATCGAAGGCGCCGGCGGACCGCCGAGGGCCGATCGGGCCGCGGCAAAGATCGCCGGGTGCGGCTTGATGGTCCCAACGCGCTGGCTCACGACAATCGCCCGCAGGTGTGGCAGCCACCCGTGGGCCTCGGCGTAGCGATCGATCGTCGCCGCGAGTGGCCAGTTGCTCAGGATTGCAAGGTCGTGGTCCTCGGACAGCCGGGCGAGCATCGAAGCGATGCCGGGATCGGACGGCAGCTCTTCGACGAAGGCGCGGCTATAGGCGTCGATCGCGGCGAAGATCTCGACGGGATCGGAGTGGCGCGCCGCCGGCTCGTGATCCCAGCGCTCGTCCGGGCCCGGCGGCGAAACCCCGCCCCGGATCCGCGCGAACACGCGGACCAACCGCTCCTCCAGGTCGACCTCGCGGAACAGTGGCACCTCTTCGCGGAACTGGCGCTCGCGTTCGTCGGCCCAGGCGTCCAGGAACGCCGACCGGTCGAGATCAGGGGACCGCGCGCAGACCGCGTCGGCCATCCGCTCGACGACGTTCCGGAGCGCGGCGCGACCGACCGGCACGAGCGTGTTTCCGAAGTCGAAGGTGATGGCCGCGATCGTGGCCGGCGCGCGAGTCACGGCGCAACGCTGGACGGGCAGATCGCCTTGAACGGACAGTAGCCGCAGGTGTTGCGGTCCGGGCGCGGCGTAAAGTCGCGCGCCCTGATCCCGGCCGCCGCGGTGGCGATCTTCGCCCGACCCTTGGCCATTCGCTTGGGGTCGATCTCTGCCCGACCGGTCACGCCGGTGTCGAGGAAGTGCAGCTGGACGGCGTCGGGCAGTCGGCCGGCGACGGCCTCGTAGGCCATCGCATAGATCTGGAGCTGGAGCGACTCGCGCGCCCGCTGGCGAGCCTTGCCCGGATCCTTGACGTCGCTCGTCTTGTAGTCGGTGATCGTCACCCGCTCGCGACCGGTCAGCTCGAGAGTCGGTGCGATCGTGTCCGCGTGCGGGGCCTGCGTCGGCGCGTCGTAGGTCGGCGCCGCGGGGTCGGCTGGCTCGATGTCCACGCGGTCCCAGCGGCCCCGGATCCGGTCGCCGCCGAGCGAGAAGTTGAACTCGCGCTCGACGTACGCCGGAATGACAGCGCCGGGCTCGAGCTGGGCGGCCCGGAAGCGGCGGAGCGTCGCCCGGCCCGCCTCGAGACGAGCATCCTCGTGCTCGCGGGACAGGAACCCTTCATTCGTCCAGGCGGCATCGAGCGCCGCCATCAGCTCGTCCTCGGTCATCACCTCGCCCCGGGCATGGCGGCGGTGGAACTCCTGGACGGCCCGGTGGAGCGCCGAGCCGTAGATCATTGCGTGGTGCGGCGCGACCGGTAGCCGAACGACGTGCCCGAGCTTGTACTGGAGCGGGCAGCTCAAGTAGGCGTCGATCGCGGAGAACGACAGCGTGAGCGGCTCGTCCGTCGGCTCGCGCGGGCCGCTCGCACGGGTCGGTGCGGGCGGAGCCTGGGCGGCCTCGATCCGCTCGATGGCACTCGATGCCCGGACCGTCGGGGCGATCGCGGTCGGGGGCAAATCGAGCGCCTCGAGGACGAACGGCGACAGCCGCCGGACCCCGACGCCGCCATAGTCGACCGCGTGGGAGAGGATGAGCTCGTCCCGGGCGCGAGTCATCGCCACATAGAACAGGCGGCGCTCCTCGCGCAGCTGGACTTCCTCGTCCGGGGCGTTGACCTGGTCGCCGAGCGCCGTGGGCAGGGCCAGCGGATCACGCCGGTTTGCGATCGGGAACCGGCCCGCGACGAGCCCGGGCAGGTACACGATCGGAAACTCGAGGCCTTTCGCCTTGTGAACGGTGAGGACGGCAACCGCGTCCGCGTCCGGGTCGAGATCCGCGGTCGCCGGATCGTCGCCGGCCTCCATCAGGGTCTCGAGATGGGGGGCCACGAACGTCGCCCGGTCATCGGCGAGGAGCGACGACTGCGACCGGACGATGTCGAAGAATCGGGCCACGTTGCGAAGTTGCTCCTCGGCCGCGACCGACGCCTCCACCGCCAGGCGGCCGAGCGTCCCGCTGCGTCGGAGGAACGCGTAGAGGACCTCGCCCGCCGGACGCTCGTGAGCCAAGGTCGAGAGCTCGCGCAGGTCGGCCACGAAGCGTGTCGCCGCGGCACGCGTGACCGGTGCGAGACGCAGGAGGCCGGGCTGCCCGTCAAGCTCTTCGAGGACGTCCCAGAGGGTCCGGTGGCGGCGTCGCGCGCTGTTCACGATCGAGGTCAGGTCCTCGCCGCCGATGTGGTACGGCTCTCCCGTGGCGAGGGCATACACGTCGACCGACGAGCCGAGGTCGGCGATCGCCCGCAGGAACGAGAGAAGTCGGCGGACCTCGGGCCGCGCGTACAGCCCCGAGGTGCCCGAGAAGCGCCAGGGGACGCCGGCCGCGTCGAGACTGCGCAGAATCGGGTCCGCGTGGCCATTGGCTCGGACGAGGATCGCGATGTCGCGGGGCGCGGTCCCGCTCGCGATCCGCCCGGCGATTTCGGCCGCGATCCGATCCGCCTCGTCGTTGCCCGACGGGTGGGTCTCGAGGCGGACCGTCCGGCCCGCCGGATCCGTGCTGCGCTCGGCAACGAGTCGCTTGTTGATCCCGGCCTGGACCTCGAGCCGGTCCGGATCGTTGAACCGGACGAGCCGGTGCGACGCCTCGAGGATCGCCGGCCGCGAGCGGTAGTTGCGGCGCAGGACGATCGTCCGAGCCGACCGGTAGCGATCGCGAAAGCCGAGGATGTTGCTGATCGCGGCCCCGCGGAACCGGTAGATCGACTGGTCGTCGTCGCCCACGACGGTCAGGTTCCGATGCGGCTCGGCAATCAGGGACACGAGCTCGGACTGAGACCGGTTGGTGTCCTGGAACTCATCGACAAGGACATATCGGAAGCGCCGCCGGATCTCGTCTCGAGCGGCGGCCGACTCGCGGACGAGCCGGAGAGCGAGCGCGACCTGGTCGCCGAAATCGATGCAGCCGTTCGCCTCGAGCAGGGCCTGATAGCGCTCATAGGCCGCGGCCAGCTCGGCTTGCCGGCCAGCCTCCTCGGCGAGGGCGGCGTCGTCGGGGGTGAGCGCCGCGGTGAGCGCGAGACCGTCGGCGTAGGTCCGATACGCCGCGGGTGACACGTCCTCGTCCTTGCATCGGCTGAACAGTGTCGCGAGGGCTCCGAGGAAACGCGTCGGGTCGCCGAGCGGCCGGTAGCGCTCGAGGGCGAACGAGAACAGATGCTCGCGCAGGAAGATCACGACCTCGGCCCGGCTGAGGACGCGGACGTCCGACGGCAGGCCGAGCTCGAGCGCGTACTCCCGGATCAGCCGGTCGCCGAACGCATGGAACGTTCCGATCGTCGTGTCCGTGTAGCCGTACGGGACGAGCTGGTCCACCCGGACCTGCATCTCGGCCGCAGCCTTCTCAGTGAACGTGAGGGCGAGAATCTCCGACGGCCGGGCGCGCCGCGTCGCGATCAGCCAGGCGATCCGACGGGTGATGACCTGGGTCTTGCCGGTCCCGGCACCGGCGACGACGAGGAGCGGTCCTTCGCCATGGGTCACCGCCCGGAGCTGTTCCGGGTTCAGGCCGCCGAGCAACGCGTCGAGCCCGGCCGGCGGATCGCCACTGGCCAGTTCCGGCTCGGTCACGGCGAGCCCGTCCCAGACCGGGATCTGGTCGAGAGGGACCGGCTCGCGCCGGGTGCGGGCGCGGCTCACGACGTCGCCGAGGGAGGTGGGATCAGGGGCCATGTCCGGATCATTGCCCGATCCCGTGTCACCTAGTCTGTCAGCCCTGCCCGGTGAGGGCGATCCGGAGGGCGGCCTGCTCCTCGTCGGACAGTGCACCGTCGGACCGGCCGTCGGTGATCGCCTTGGCGTACACGCGTGTGCCGGTTCGCGAATGCAGGCTGCTCAAGATGAACCCAGTGCCCGCGGCGTCGGTGAGGGCCATCGCGAAGCTCTGATTGCCGCCGGTGTCTTCGAACGGATTGAACCGGACGAGGCCGACGCGTTGGATCGCCCGCCTCCCGGCTGCCTCGAGGATCGCCGATCGGGCCGCCAGATCCTCGACCTCGCGCGCGACGGCGAAGACCTTGTCGAGATGGGCCTCGAGCACGGCATCGAGGTTGGCGCCGTCGGCGCCGCGGGTCAGGCTGTCGAGGCGCTTCCGCAGGCGGCCGACCTGGCTCGCCTCGACGAACAGGAGGACGAGCAGCACGAACACCGCGACGGCCAGACCGACGAGCGCACTTCCGACGAACGGCTCGACCAGGGCGTTGAGATCGATCGCGCGGTCCTCCGGAGACGTAGCCCGCGGCGGCAGCCGCCGGGCGGGCCGAGTCTAGCAGCCGGCCATGCACGCTCGATCATCGTGGCGACGGCGATCCCGGACCCCGATCCGCCGGGATGCGCGCCTCCGGCCGCAGAAGGCGCGCCACCGCGCCTCGCCGCGGATCGCGCCCGATGCTATCCTCCGGCCCGACCCAGAACCCGCTCCGGAGTCCCCTCGACCGATGGCCAAGCGCTCCCGACTGACGGCCCGTCCCGGCCAGCGTCGCCCGCTCCAGCGAAGCAGCCGGCCCGACGCCGACGCGACCCGCGGGCCCGGCAAGGTCACCGCCCTCGAAGAGGCACGCGCCGCCGAGCTCGAGGCCGCCATCCTCGCCGAGGAGAAGGCCGCCGAGACCACCCGGCGCAACCGCGAGCGCGGTCGGCGAATCACCCCCGATGCGATCGGCGGTGTCAGCTACTCGTCGGTCCCGCTCAGCGTCCGGGCCGGCGAGGAATACGGCTACGTCAAGCGCGACATCCGCCGGATCTCGATCGTCGGCGGGTTCCTGCTCGGGATCCTGGCCGTCCTCCAGGTCCTCGTGAACGGCATGCACCTCTTCACGCTGTAGGTCTGTCCTCGGCGAAGCCCGGCGCGACGACTGCCCTCCCCGGCCGCGTACCATCGGCCTGTGCCCACTCCGCGTACGAAGGCAGGCGGCGCCCGCCCCGAAGCCCTCTTCCAGCCGCCCCCCGAACGCCAGCCGCTGGCGGCCCGAATGCGCCCCCGGACGCTCGATGAGTTCGTCGGCCAGGAACACCTCGTCGGCGAACGCGGACCGCTCCGCCGGAGCGTCGCGCGCGGCCATCTGAGCTCGATCCTCCTGTGGGGTCCGCCCGGGACCGGCAAGACGAGCCTTGCCCGGCTCCTGGCCCAGGAGCTCAACGCCGACTTCGTGACGATGTCGGCGGTCATGTCCGGCGTCGCCGACGTCCGGGCGACGATCGCCCAGGCCCAGGACCGGCTGGCCCTGAACCAGCAGCGGACGATCCTCTTCCTCGACGAGATCCACCGCTTCAACAAGGCTCAGCAGGATGCGCTGCTGCCCCATGTCGAGGACGGAACGGTCACCCTGATCGGGGCCACGACCGAGAATCCGTACTTCGAGGTCAACTCGGCGCTGCTCAGCCGGATGCGCGTCTGGCGGCTCGAGACCCTACCCGATGACGCGGTCGCAACGGTCGTTCGGCGAGCCATCGCTGACGCAGAGCGCGGCCTGGCCGGAAGCCTCGGGCCGGGCGGCGGCGCGGCCCTCGACGACGCCGCGTTCGATCACCTCGTGTCACTCGCCGGCGGCGACGCCCGATCCGCGATGAACGTGTTGGAGGGCGCCGTTGCGCTCGCCGAGTCGGAGGACATCCGCGACGCTGCCGGCCACGTCGCGCCCAGGCTCGAGGATGTCGAAGCGGCGGCCCAGCAGCGCGTCCTCGCCTACGACCGGGCCGGCGACGGTCACTACGACACCGTCTCGGCCTTCATCAAGAGCCTGCGCGGCAACGACCCCGACGCGGCGCTCTACTGGCTGGGCGCGATGATCGCCGCCGGCGAGGACCCGCGGTTCATCGTTCGGCGCCTGATCATCAGCGCCTCCGAGGACATCGGCAACGCCGATCCGCGGGCGCTCCAGGTCGCGGTCTCGGCCGCCCAGGCGCTCGATCATGTCGGGCTGCCCGAGGCCCAGTACGCCCTCGCCCAGGCGACCACCTACCTCGCGACGGCGCCGAAGTCGGACTCGGTGGGCCGAGCGTACGGCGCCGCTCTGGCCGATGTCCTGGCCAAGGGCTCGCTGCCGGTCCCGAACCATGTCCGGAGCGCCGGTGACCGGCGGATGAAGACCCACGGCATCGGCGTCGGGTACCGCTATCCCCACGATTTCGAGGGCGACGACGTCGACCAGCACTACCTCCCCGACGAACTGGTCGGACGGCGCTACTACGTACCCGGCGATCAAGGGTACGAAGCGACGATCGGCGCCCGAATGGAGGCCCGGACTGCTGCTCGCGCCGCGGGCCGCCCGCGCCGCAAGCAGCGCGCCGACCCGCCGATGGCGTCGATGGGCGACGCGCTCAAGGGCAATATGGAGAGCCGGAAGAAGCTCGCGGAGACGCAGAAGAAGGACGCGCGCTAGC
>JANLYK010000307.1:0-9955 GCA_031365595.1 Chloroflexota bacterium
AGCGCGAGGACGACCTTGCTGATCGCCTGAGCGCGCCGCGTCCCGATCTTGCGGAAGCGCGCCTCGCGGCCGCCCGCGACGGGGATCCGAATCCGCAGGATCAGCTCGTCCGCGGCGAGGGCCGTCCGGCGGTAGGCCACCCAGAAGTCGGCGACCGGGATCGTCCGCTCGCCGCGCACCCCACCGACGACGATCTCGGCATCGAGCGCGAGCAGGACCGGCAGGGTGTCCCCGGCCGGCGAAGCGTTGGCGATGTTGCCGCCAAGCGTGCCCCGGTTCTGGATCTGGGCGGCGCCGATCGTGGCCGCCGCATCAACGAGCGCGGGCAGGTGCTCCCGGCAAACGTCCGAGCGGCGAATCTCGGTGTAGGTCGTGCGCGCCCCGAGGATGACCGCCCCGGCATCGACCGAGATGCCCCGGAGCTCGTCGAGCCGCGACAGGTCGACCATCGCGGTCGGCGGCGGGCCGATCTCACCGGTGATCCTGACCATCACGTCGGTACCCCCGGCGATCGGCGTGATCCGGGCTTCGGCAGTCGAGCCGGCCAGCACGACGTACGCCTCGGCCAGCGAGGCGGGCGTCGCGATCGGGGGCTCGACGGGCACGGGTCAGCCGTCCTTGGTCCGCCGCCGACGGCGAGCCATGAGCCCGACGAGGCCGGCGACGATCGCCAGACCGACCGCGACGTTGCGCGGGCTGAAGGCGACCGAGTACTCGTTGGCGGTCGGCCCGTCGTCGAGCTCGTCGTTGTCCTGGAGCGCCTGCCGATCGACCGCCGCGTCGGCGGCCGCCTCGGCCGCGGCCCGCGCGAGCGCGTCGGGGTCGGGAGCATCCGAGTCGGGCGCCTCCGTTGGGGCGTCGTCCGGCGTCGGCTGATCGGTCATCGGTGGCCTCCTGCGGCGATCGCGATCGCCTCGACGATCTTTGTGTAGCCCGTGCAGCGGCAGAGATTGCCGGCGATCGCCTCGCGGATCGCCCCCTCGTCCGGGCCACCGCCGGTGTCGAGATAGGCGCGGGCCGCCATCAGCATGCCGGGCGTGCAGATCCCGCACTGCGCGCCGCCGGCTTCGAGGAACGCCTGCTGGAGCGGATCGAGGACCGGGCCCTCCGGCGACGGCTCGGCGAGGCCCTCGACGGTCGCGATCCGGGCGCCCTCGACCTGGCAGAGCGGGACCAGGCACGAATCGACCGGCACGCCGTCGACGAGCACGGTGCAGGCGCCGCACTCGCCTTCGCCACAGCCCTCCTTCGTGCCGGTCAGGGCGAGCTCCTCGCGGAGGACGTCGAGCAGGCGGCGCATCCCGGGCGCCTCGACCTCGACCGGGGAGCCGTTGACGCTGAACCGCCACGGGACGCTGTCGGCGACGGTCTGCGCGGTCATCGGGGCTCTCCTGGGTCGCGCGGCCCGCGCATCGGCTGAGGATCGGTCCGGGCGTCCGGGCGCGGGTCCGTGCCGTCGGTGATCGGCGCCTCGATCGTGGCATCTACTAGGCCGGGCTCGGCCGAGGTCGTGTCCGCGGCAGTCGCGCTGTGCGGGGCGGGCGCGGCGGCGGCCGGAGTCACGCCGAGGGCCGCCAGGATCCGTTCCGGCGACGCCGGCAGCTCGTGGATCCAGGCCCCGGTCGCGTCGTGGATCGCGGCGATGACCGCGGGCGCCCCGACGTCCATCGGCAGCTCCCCGACCCCCTTCGCGCCGTGGGGCACGCCGCCATACGGCGCCTCGACGAGGATCGCGTGGATCCGCGGCGCGTCCAGGGCGGTCGGGATGATGTACGTCGCGAGGCGGTCGTTCAGATAGCGGCCGTCGCGGAGCTTGATCTCCTCGATCGTGGCGTAGCCGATCGCCTGGAGCGTGCCGCCCTCGACCTGGCCCTCGGCGAGGACCGGGTGGATCACCTTGCCGACGTCGTCGGCGGCGACCACGTCGCGGACCGTGACCTCGCCGCTGTCGAGATCGACATCGACGCTCGCGACGCAGGCCGCCCAGCCGAAGGCCGGATAGGCGTCGCCCCGGTACGTCGCGTCGTCGAAGTGGACGTGCGGGTAGGGCTCGAACTGCTGGTCGACGCGGGTGGGGCCGTGGGCGGCGGCATCGACGGAGCGGACGTCCGCGAACCGCCCGCCGCCGTTGCGCGCCTCCACGGTCGATCGGAGCCGACGGGCGGCCTGGATCAGCAGTCCGCCGACGACCATCGCCGTGCGGCTCGCGACTGTCGGGCCGGAGTCCGGGACGAGCGCGGTGTCCTGGGGCGCCATGTCCACGTCGTCAACGGCCAGGCCAAGCTCCTCGGCGACGAGCTGCGGGAAGATCGTCTTGGTCCCCTGCCCCATCTCGGTCGAGCCGGTCAGGATCCGGACCCGGCCGTCGGACGTGAGCTCGATCGAAGCGACGCTGGCGAGCTTGACCTCGCCGGAGCCCGTGAAGCCCGCGCCGTGGAACGCAAGGGCGACGCCGATCCCCGACGCGGTCCGGTCGCGGGCCGTCCGCAGTGGCGAGCCGGGAAGGTGCCCCGAGCCGGCTCGGCGGGCACGAGCCGTCGCCGTGCGCGCTGCGACGCCCTCGAATTCGGCAGCTTCGGCGGCTCGTTCGAGGACCTCCTCGGCCGCCACGGACTCGCTCAGGATCTGGCCGGTCGGCGTCTCGTCGCCGATCCGGTACAGGTTCCGGCGGCGGATCTCGAGCGGGCTGATCCCGAGGGCCTCGGCTGCCCGGCCCATCTGGACCTCGGCGGCGAACTCCGTCTGGGGGGCGCCGAAGCCGCGGAACGCGCCGTTGGGCGGGGTGTTCGTCCGGGTCGCGCGGGCGCGGATCCGGACGTTCGGGCAGCGATACGGCCCGCCCGAGTGGAGCGCGCCGCGGCTCAGGACGACCGGCGTCAGCGTGCAGTACGCGCCGCCGTCCATCACGACTTCGATGTCCTGGGCGACGAGGGTCCCGTCGAACTTCAGCCCGGTCCGGTGGGTCACGATCGCCGGGTGACGCTTGGTCGTCGCGGCGAGGTCCTCGTGGCGGTCGTAGATCATCCGGACCGGCTTGCCTGCCTTCAGCGCGAGGAGTGCCGCGTGGAGCGCCACGATCGAGGGATATTCCTCCTTGCCCCCGAACCCGCCGCCGGTCTCGGCCTGGACAACCCGAGCCTGCTCGTTGGTCAGGCGAAGCGAGCGCTTCATTGCCTTGTGGATGTAGTACGGGCACTGGAGGCTGCCGTGGACGGTGACGCCGCCGTCCTCGCGCGGGACCGCGATCATCGCGTTGTTCTCGATGTAGAGCTGCTCCTGGTGACCGACCCGGTAGGTCCCCTCGTGGACGAGATCGGCGTCGGCGAAGCCAGCGCCGAGGTCGCCGGCGTTGATCTCGTAGTGGGCAAAGACGTGCTCGCTCTCGAGCGGGTCGAAGACGGGGGCGAGGGGCGTCGTGCGGAGGCTGACGCCGTGGCGGGCACGACGGAGGGTCTCGCGGTCGGCGGCGGCGAGGAGCACGAGCGGCTCGGCGTGGTGCTGGATCTCGCCACCGACCGGCACGAGGACGGGCTGGTCGTCGCTGATCAGGCTGACGACGTTGTCGCCCGGGATGTCCCGGGCGGTGACGACAGCGATCTTCGACCAGTCGAGGGCGGGGTCGAGGTCGAAGCCGTCGAACCGGGCGTGGGCGTCGGTCGAGCGGATCGTCGCCCCATACCACGCGCCCGGGAACACGAGATCGTCGGCGTACTTCGCCTCGCCGGTGAGCTTGGCCGGGCCCTCCCGTCGGAGGGGCGCGGCAGGCCGGGCGCGACCGGGAACGACGGCACCGCGCTCGAGGATCAGGGCGTCGGGTGCGCTGGGCTTCGGGCTGACCGGGGTGCTGGGCCGGCGGGGCGAGGGCCGGATCGTCATCGCGGGTGGGGTCGCTCCATGGTTCTCGAATGTACCACCCGGCGATCTCCCCCGGACCGCTCCGGACCCGCCTCCGACCGTCCGGACGCCACCACTCGTGGCGCAACCGGAGCGCTGTCCCACGGACCGGACCGCGTGGTGTCGTCTCGCACCGGGAAGTCGGGCCAGCCGTGGTGGAACCATCGTCACGGCCGCGCTCTGCCGCGTATCGTCGGACCCACGATCCCTTTTTATTCATCTCGGGATCGCGTCAGTCCGGGAGCACTCATTCGATGCTGACCCAGGAGTTCCTCAACGTCCTGTTCGTCGGGCTTGCCATCAACGGAATCATTGTCGTCGCGCTGATCGTCGGGCCTCTGCTCCGTGGGCTGTCGCGCCGTCGGGCGGCAGGCCGCCATGCCGCCGCGGTCGAGGCGAGCGGGATCCGGCGTCCGCCGGCCGAGCGAACCGATGCCGGACGGCCCTGGTTCCCCGACGCCGTCGGGGCCGGCGAACCGGACGCGCGTCGCTCGGAGCCCGAGGTCGCGGCCGACCGACTTCCGGAGCTCGCGTCAATCGAGGCCTGGAAGACGTGGCTCCTCGAAGAGTCGGCCCGGACAGCTCGCTATCACCGCCCGACAACGATCGTCCTCGTCGAGCTCTCGGGCCTCGACCGGCTCGCCGACCGGGTGGGAACCGCCGCGGCCAATCGACTCTTGCCGCCGGTCGTCGACACCATGCGCCGCCACGCCCGCGCGGCCGATCGGCTGGCCCGCCTGGGACCGACCCGGTTCGCCGTCCTGCTCGTGGAGACCGACGAGGTCCAGGCGATCAACTACGTCGAGCGGATCCGGAGCGGCTGCGATCTCTGGCTCGCCGCAGGGGCCGTTGCCCTGCGCCTGTCGATCGGCTGGGCCGAGATCCAGGCGGACCGGCCCGGCGACGCGGCGTTCGTGGAGGCCGAGCGGCGGATGTACGTGGAACGCCGTCGGTTCGAGCCCGCAGAACCCGCCGGGTCGAACGACGGACGCGATGGACGCGACGGCCTGACGCCGGCGCTCCGGACGTCCCGGGCCTGACCGACCGAGGTCGAACATCCCGGGCGAGCTTCAGGCGTTGCTCCGGATCGGCGATCCGACGAGGACGACCCGGGGCACCCAACCCACGATCCCGTCCGGCGTCCGGACCTCGAGATAGCCGGCCTCAGAGCCGATCACTTCGACCTCATCGCGCCGATCCAGGCGGCCCAGCTCCGGGAAGCGCAGGTCGTCCGGCCCGGCTGAGACCCGAACGTAGCGGTACGCGACGGTGCGCCGCTCGGCGGTCGAGGCCGGCGGCGCGCTGAACCGAAGCGGCGGGCGGCCCACTCCGATGAATCGGCCGCCGGTCAGCGCCGAGGATCCGAACGACCCGGTCGGCCCGATCATTTCCGCACCCACGCCGTCCATGGCGATCGCTCCGTTGACCCGTTGGGCGGACCCATCATGGCCCGATCCTCGTCGGCGGTCCATGACGAGGACGGACAGCTCGCCAGGCAGGTCGATCCGGGTCCCGCCGGGCTTGAGCAGCAGGGCGAACAGGAGGACCCCGAACGTCGTCGTGAGTGCCCAGATCAAGACGGGCTGGGACGTGGCCGGACCGGCGCCGAAGAGGGTGCCGGGCAGGGTGAACGGGCTTCCGCGGGAGCCCGCCGAGTCACCGCCAGCGCCGGGGCCGGTCGCGCCACGAGGTCCCGGCGGATCGCCCGGGACGTCGGGGCCCGATGCGAGGCCGCCCGCCGATCCGGCCGGAGCCTGACTGCTGTTCGGGCCGCCTGTGCTGCCCGGCGTGGGCTTCGGCCCACCGGAGCCGCCGGCGCCGCCGGACCCGCTCGAGCCGCTCGGCGCGCCGGGAGACCCGGTTGCAGGAGGAGTGGCCGGGCTCGCGGTCGGCGCGGATGATGGCGTCGGAGTGGAGGTCGAGGTCGGCCCGGACGTCGGTGAGCTCGTGGGCGGTGCCGTCGGTCGGGTCGTCGCCGTCGGAGTCGGTGTCGGAGTCGGCGTCATCGTCGGCTTCGGGGTTGTCGTAGGAGGGATGGTCGGCGTCGGGGTGGGGGTCGGGGTGGGTGCTGGCGTCGGGGTGGGCGCTGGCGTCGGGGTGGGCGCTGGCGTCGGGGCATTGATGACGATCGAGCCCGGGCCGGCGATCGTCGCACTCTTCACGCCGCCGCCGGTGCCACTCGTCGCCTCGACTCGGTAGGACCAGGTCCCGGCTGGCAACCGGAGCGAGACGCTGTAGGCGCGCCCGCCGGTCAATGATCCGCTGCCGGCGGTCATCGCCGCCTGCGTCGCACTCGGCACGACCAGCCGGACGCTTGTCGGCGGACAGCCGTTCGTGTCCGCATAGGTGACGGAGAAGTGGATCCACGTCGTCGCGGTTCCGGCCCGCGGCGACGCATCCGGCGCCGAGAGCGACACGGCATGCGACGCGCCGTTGCAGCTCGCCGCCGCGACGGTCGACACGAGTCCGCCCACGGGCCAGCCAAGCGGCAGCAGCATGCCGATCGCCAACAAAGCCATCGATCCAAGGGCGAAGGCCCGCGCGAGCAGGTTCCTCGGAGGCACGATTCTGGCGGTGACCTCTCTCTTCCCCGGCGTCGCCCGACGGTAGGACGCGCCCCGACTGAGCGTCTCTGGACCAATCGACTAGGGCGGTTCGGTACCTTCGGATCGGGACAGGTCGGCGATGGAAGGGTAGAAGTGGGGTCCGGGGCGAAATGAGGAACGACATGGTTGCGCCGAACGAGACCGACCCCATCTGGCGGGGACGGGGCCAACTGAGCACGATCCGGTTCCGACTGGCGATCGGCCTGCTCGTGCCGTTCGCCGTCCTGATGGGCGTCTCGGCGATCGAGGGCTTCTGGCCCGGTGGCCCAGCCAGCCGGCTGCCGGCAACCCTGATCCTGATCGCGGTCGCGGTCGTCCTGCCGGTGTTCATGGCGTCGATGGCCCGGGCCATCCTGCATCATGCGGCGGCCATCGACTCCGAGAGGAATGAGCTCGTCGAGCTCTACAACCGGGCCCGCCTCGATGCTCTTCTCGACAGCCTGACCGGCCTCGGCAACCACCGTGCCTTCCAGGACGAGCTGGCACGCCAACTCGAGGGGGCGAGCCGCGACGGAACGCCGCTCGCCCTTCTCCTCCTCGACGTCGACGACCTGAGGAAGGTCAACGACGCCGAGGGCCACGCCGAGGGCGACGACCTGCTCGTCGCGGTCGGCCGCATCACCGCCCGCATCGTGCGTCGGACAGACCGCGCATTCCGTGTTGGTGGCGACGAGTTCGCCATCCTTCTGCCGAACTCCGACATCGAGACCGGGCTATCGGTCGCCCGACGGATCCTCAGCTCGGCGCTCGAGGGCGGCGACCCGACCCATCCGACGCAGCCGTTCTCGCTGTCGATCGGTGTGACGGCCCTGCCGAACCCGACCGCGGAGGCGCGCCGGCTTTACCGCGACGCCGACGCGGCGCTGTACTGGTGCAAGCGTCACGGCCGGACGGCGGTGGTCTCGTACGACGCCCAGCTCCACGGCGGCGCCGAGGACCAGCGCTCGGTCGAGGAGCTGACGGCCGGCATCGAATCGATCCTGGCGACACGCGCGGTCCGCCCGGTCTACCAGCCGATCTTCTCGATGACGACCGGCGACCCGATCGGCTACGAGGGTCTGGTCCGTCCGGCCGACGGCGCGGCCTTCTCGAACGCCGGCTTGATGTTCTCCGCCGCCGAGGCAGCTGATCGGATCGTGGAGCTGGACCTCCTCTGCCTCGAGGCCGTGATCGCCGGGATCGGGCCGCTCGAGCCCGGGGTGTACGTGAGCGTCAACCTGTCGCCGCGGACCCTGGAGTCGTCGATGTTCCACGTCGGCGAGCTGAAGGCCATGTTTCGCAAACACGCGATCCCGCTCAATCAGATCGTCCTCGAACTGACCGAGCGCGAGGAGGTCGAGGACCTCGATCAGCTTCGTCGGAATGTCGAGGCCTGCCGGCAATCGGGGATGCGGATCGCAGCCGACGACGTCGGCGCCGGCAATGCGGGGCTGCGGCTTCTGAGCGAGATCCACTTCGACATCGTCAAGATTGACCTGTCTCTGGTCCAGGGCGGCATGCTCCACGATCCGTCGCATGGGGTGCTCCGGGCGATCCAGGAGCTGGCCGCAGGCTGGCATGCCTCGGTCGTCGCCGAAGGAGTGGAGACAGCCGAGCAGCTCGCGGTCGTCCGTGCGCTCGGACTGACCGCCGGCCAGGGCTACCTGCTCGGCCGGCCGTCGGCGGTCCGGGCCGCTCACCCGCTCGACCTCGACACCCTGTCTGGGCCGCTCCCCCTCCCGATCGGTTCGGCCCTCGATGATTCGGAAATCGTGCCGGACATGTCGAGCGAGACCCGCCTCAGCGCCTGAACCGCGCGGTCGGCGGAGCGGTCGTTCGCCCGCGCCCGAACCCTGGTGTGCGGCCGGACGGTCAGTCGATCCCGCGCCGCAGGCCCCGGCCCGGCCGAGCTCCCGTCGGGCGGCCGTCCTCGACGACGAGGGTGCCCGCGACGATCACGTGGTCGATCCCCTTGGGCTGCACGGTCGGGTCGTCGATCGTGGCGTCGCTCCGGACCGTGGCCGGGTCGAAGATGACGAGGTCCGCGACGGCCCCGTCCCGGATCGTGCCGCGATCGCGCAGGCCCAGGCGCGCGGCCGGAGCGCTCGTCATCCGGCGGACGGCGTCCTCCAGGCCGAGGAGCGCCTCGTCACGGACGAACTGGCCGAGGATCCTCGGGAAGCTGCCGTAGGTGCGCGGGCTCGGTTTCGCCCCGACGAACACGCTGTCCGTGCCGACCATCGCGCCCGGGTGCCGGAGGAAGCGCCGTGTTCCGGGGAGGTTCGGGCCGGGCGTGACCTCATTGGGCCGGAGGTCCTCGGCGAGGAGCAGGTCGCACAGCGCATCGACCGGGTCGGTGCCCGCCGCGTCGATCAGCTCGCCGAGCGTCCGGCCCTCCCATTGCAGATTCTCGGGCCGGCGCAGGTAGCCGATCCGGACGTCGCGGATTCCGCCGCTGCCGGCGAAGAGCTGGCCGCGCTCCTTCAGGTCCGCCCGGATGCGCTGGCGGACGGTGGCGTCGGCGAGGCGTTCCTTGGTCCGGCGCGGGCCGCCCTCCAGGACCCAGATCGGGATCAGGATCAGGAGGCGGGTGCTCGCCCACTCGGACGGGTAGAGATCGAAGCTCACGTCCTGGCCGGCCGCGATGGCGTCGTCGACGAGCTCGAGCATCTGGTCGGGCGTGCCCGGGAACGTCACCCGATGGTAGAAGTGGGTGATGTGAGCGGGCGCTTCGCCACGCCGCCCGATCTCGATCGCCTCGCGGAACGGGTCGAGGAACCGGTCGCCGAGGGCGTAGCGGACGTGGGTGTGGTAGATCCCGCGGAGTTTCGCCGCCTCGTTGGCGAGGTCCGCCAGCTCGTCCGTCGTGGCGTAGGCCCCGGGCGGGTAGTCGAGGCCGCTGCTGACCCCGAACGCGCCCTGCTCCATCGCCTCGCGGAGGCGCGCCCGTTGGTCCTGCGTGCCAGCCGGGGTCGTCGGGATGTCGTCCCAGCCGAGGGCGGCGATCCGGAGCGGCGTGTTGCCGACGAGCTGGGCGACATTGACAGCCGTGCCAGAGTCGTATCGGGCGAGGACGCCCTCCACGTTCGCCCAGTCGATCGTGATCGGACGTCCCCGCCCGCTCGTCCCCCGCGCCCCGTCCGCGTCGCGCGGGTCGCCGTCGAGACCCGCATTCATCTCGACGAGCGCGTCGAGGTCGTCTTGATCCGGGAGCGGCGCGTAGCTGAGCCCGTCGACGCCGACCAGCTCGGTCGTGACGCCCTGGCGAGCCTTCGCCCCGTGATCGGGGTCGGCCAGGATCATCAGTCCGCCGTGGGAGTGGAGGTCGATGAAGCCCGGGGCGACGACCTTGCCGCGCGCGTCGATCGTTCGCTGCGTTTGCGGCGGCTCCTCGCCGGGCCGCACCTCGCGGATCCGGCCGTCGTGGATTGCCAGGTCGCCGCTCCGTGCCGCCGCCCCCGTCCCGTCCACGATCG
>JANLYK010000344.1:0-12382 GCA_031365595.1 Chloroflexota bacterium
CGACATTCGGGATGTCGGCGAGCGTCCGCCCGATCGCGATCTGGGCAGCGACGCGGGCGATCGGGTAGCCGGTCGCCTTGCTCGCCAGCGCCGACGAGCGCGACACCCGCGGGTTGACCTCGATGACCGCGTACTCGGTCGAATCGGGCGAGAGCGCGAACTGGACGTTGCAGCCGCCCTCGACACCGAGGGCCCGGATGATCGCCAGCGCCGCGCTCCGCAGGCGTTGATGAACGGCGTCAGTCAGCGTCTGGACTGGCGCGACGACGATCGAATCGCCCGTGTGGATCCCGAGCGGATCGACGTTCTCCATCGAGCAGACGGCGATGCATGTGTCGTCGGCATCGCGCATCACCTCGTATTCGACTTCCTGCCAGCCGACCAGGCATTTCTCGACCATGACCTGGCCGATCGGGCTCGCCCGGAGACCGGCCCGGATCCGCTCGCGGTAGCCCGCCTCGGTCTCGACGATCCCGCCGCCGGTCCCGCCCAGGGTGAACGCCGGGCGGACGATCGCGGGCAGCCCGATCGTGGCGAGCGCCTCGTCGGCGCTCTGCTTGCGCGCCTCGGGGGTCGCGCCCTCGACGATGAAGCTCGGGGCGTACGGCTGCTCGAGCCGATCGAGGAGGTCGCGGAACGCCTCGCGATCCTCGGCCATCCGGATCGCCTCGAGCGGAGTGCCGAGGAGCCTGATCGGGTGGCGCTCGAAGACGCCGGCCTCGGCCATGGCCGCGGTCAGGTTCAGGGCCGTCTGGCCGCCGAGCCCGGCGAGGAGACCCTCGGGCTTCTCCTTCGCGATCACGGCCTCGACCGCCTCGACGGTGAGCGGCTCGAGATAGATCGCGTCGGCGACTGACGGATCGGTCATGATGGTGGCCGGGTTGCTGTTGATCAGGATCGTCCGGACGCCCTCGGCGCGAAGGGCGCGACAGGCCTGCGTGCCCGCGTAGTCGAATTCGGCGGCCTGGCCGATGACCACCGGCCCGGACCCGAGAATGAGCACCGAGGTGGGCTTGTGGCGGGGCGCACCGGGCGCGGTCTGTGGCGCGGTCACGTTCCGCCCCAAGGACCGTTGCCCGCAACTGGCCAGATCAACATCCGGGGAACGTTGGGTCCGCTCGCCAGCGTCCGCACCGCCGCCAATACGGACGCGTTAGCCTCGGGCGGCTGATTCCGGGCCGTCGGGGCCCCGAACCTGGCCACGCACCGCGCCCAACCTTCCGTCCATGACCGTTTGGCCAGATCGCGGGGCGCGACCGGGACCGGGCGCTGCCTCACTGCGGGCCCCCGGTTCGTTCCGCGGCCCGCGCCGACGCCCTCGTCACGAACCGGTCGAACACGGCGAGAGCGTCGAGCGGGCCGGGCGCGCCCTCGGGGTGGTACTGGACGGTCTCGATCGGGAGCGTGGCGTGGCGCAACCCCTCGACGGAGCCGTCGTTCAGGTTCACCTGACTGACGTGGAACCCGGACCCGGCCGCGACCGACTCCCCGACCACCTGGACCTCGTGGTTCTGGGCGGTGACCTGGACCAAGCCCAGCTCCACGTCCCGGACGGGATGGTTCGCCCCGTGATGGCCGAATCGGAGCCGGGTCGTCTCCGCGCCGGCGGCGCGGGCCACGATCTGGTGCCCAAGACAGATCCCGAGGAGCGGCCGGCCGTCGTCGATGATCGCCCGGGCCAGCGCCACCGGGCCGTCCAGCCGCGCCGGATCGCCTGGGCCCGGTGACAGGATCAGCCCGTCGATCTCGGAGGCCAGCGCGACCGCGGTCGAGATCGTGTGCGGCAGGATCCGCACCCGCGCCCCTCGCCGGCGCATCCCGAGGACGATGTTCGACTTCAGCCCGAAGTCCACGATCCCGATCAGCGGCCCGCCGTCCTCCGCGCGACCGACATCCATGATCGATGCCGGCGACACCTGGCCGACGAAGTCCTGGTCCTCCCAGCGCGGCAGCGCCCGCGCCCGATCCACGGCCTCGTCGCGATCCACGAACCCGGGCTCGGTGACGATCCCGCGCAGCGACCCGTTGGCCCGCAAGTGACGCGCGAGTGCGCGGGTGTCCACGCCCGCGATCGCCGGGATGCCGGAGTCACGCAGGAGGGAGGCGAGCTGGCGGACGTCGTCGAGGACGGCGGCGGTCGCATTCGCCACGACGAGCGCCCGGAGCCACGGCTGGGTCGACTGGTCGTCCTCGATGAGCCGGCCGTAGTTGCCGATCAACGGGTAGGTCATGACGACCACCTGGCCGGCGTACGAGGGGTCGGTGCAGACCTCCTGGTAACCGGTCTGCGAGGTGTTGACCACGAGGTCGCCGCCGGCCGCGAGGGGCGCGCCGAACGCGATCCCCGGAAACACAGTGCCGTCCTCGAGGGCCAGCAGCGCCGGCCCGAGGTTGCCGACCCGGGGATCCACGATCGCGCCCGGGCGGGGCTGCGGCGGGATCGGTCGATCGGCCGTGATCACGACCCCCTCGCAGGAAAACGCCACCGGGCCGCAGGGGCTCGGTGGACGCGCGGACACTCGATCGTCGGCCTCCCTTCCGGCCTCTCGGGACCGGTCCGCCGGCCTCACAGGACCGGCCGTCAGAGATGACCGAAGGGTACTACGGAGCGGGCGTCAGGCGCTCGACCGAGGTGAGGCGAGACGGACAGAACGGACTATCGCCCTCGATGTTGCGGACGTTGACGCCGCCCATGAGGAGGACGCTGCCATCTGCCAGGGTCAGTGCCTCGCCGTCGGCCCGCGCTTGGAGCAGGACCGGGCCCGCCGACCACGTGTCGCTGGCCGGGTCGTAGATTTCACTCGTCCCGACGATCTGGGATTCGAGCCTGTTCCGGGGCCCGTTGACGCCGCCTGCGACGAGAACGCGACCGTCGCGAAGGGTGGTCCACAGGGCACCGGTTCTCTGCGTCCGGATCGGCGCGGCATCGGCCCATGCGTTCGTGCTCCGCTCGTAGCGTCGAACTGACATGGGCTGCGTGTCGCCGGTGGCCGGATCGTAGGTCCAGCCGACGGCGAGCATCCCGCCGTCCGGGATTGCCACCAGACGATCAACGCCCTCGAAGCCCGGCGACGGGAAGGGTCGCCAGCCCCCGCCGCCGCCCGTGTCGTGGACGTGCAGCAGCTCCGGGCTCTCGAACGTCGATCCGACCGATACCAGCCGCCCGTCGTCGAGGCTGACAACCAATCGAACACTGACCCAGTCGATCCGACCGCCGTCATCCCACTGCTCGCGTCCTGGCGCGAGGATCTCGACGGTCGATGTCGATGTCGTCTCGTCCGAACTCGTCGGTCCGAGGACGTAGATCCGGCCGTCGGCGACGGTCACAGCTGAGGGATCCGGATACGCACGATGCAGGAGCGGCCCGTCGACCCACATCGCGGCGTCGAGATCGAACCGCTTCGTGCTCGAATACCCGACGTCGTCGGCGTTGACGCCGCCGATGACCATGGCCCCGCCGTTCGCGGCAGGGACCATGACGAACTCCTTGCGCGGCTTGTTCAGTGATGCCGCGACGGACCACCCGTTCGCGACCGCGTCGTAGCGCTCCGACATCTCGCTGCCGGGCGATGCGCCGCCCGGCGCACAGGCTTGGTCATCACCGACCACCAGGACCGTGTCGTCGCCGAGGACGAGGGCCCGGAACCCATCACGAGCCCGGAGCATCGGTGCGACGGCACTGACCGTCCAAGGCGAGGGATTGCTCACCGCGGACGGGGACGACTGCGGTTCGATCGGTACCGAGGCCCGGGCGCTGGGAATTGCCGTGGCGGACGCCGCGGGAGGACTCGACGGCACGATCGCCGGCGACATGCATCCGGCCACGACCAGCACGATCAGGCCGACGGTTCCGGCATCTGCGCAACGAGTCATCAGGCCAGCCTCCACGGACGGGCACCCCGTCCATCGTGGCCGAGGTCACCGTTGTGACGCGCTCAGGCACATGCCCGTGTCCCGAGATAGGCCAGATGTCGCCACGCCGACACGACCCGAACGTGGGACATCGGCGGGCAACGGCCCGGGGTTGGCCTACTTGAACGTGCCGGTGCAGGTCCCGTCGACCGAGGCGAGGACGTGAGCCATCACCACGGGGTCATTGTCCATGTCGTTGTGGCGCGGGCCGGTGACCTGGACGAAGCATGCGCCGCCGTCGAGCCGCGACGCGGAGTTCGGCACGACCTCGTCGTTCTTGCTGTAGATCGTTGTCCAGGTTGTGGTCCCGGGCGTGTCGTCGCCGTTGTTGAGCGTGCGCAGGAACGAGCTGCTCGGGCACATCTGGCCGCCGTACGTGACCGGGAGCAGGCACGCGGCGTAGATCCCGTATTGCGGCGTCCCGAGGGAGGTGTACGAATCGACCACGACGTTGCCTCGGAGCGCCTTCGTGAAGTGCCGCGCCGACAGGCCGCCCATGCTCTGGCCGACGAGATCAACCCGGGCCCAGCCCTTCGCGGCGATGAACGCGGAGATCGCCTCCGCGTTCTTGACGTTGTCCTCGGTCGCGAGGTCGATCGCCTCGACCACTCGGCCGTTGGCCTCGAGGAAGGCCTTCATGTCCGCCCATGTCGACGGATCACCCCGATAGCCATGGACGAGGAGGATCGGATCGGGTGCGGCGGGCGCGGCCGCCGCGACCGGTGCGGCGAGGGCCAGCGCAACGAGCGCGGCGAGAACGCCCGACCGAAGAAATCCGTGAGATCGTCGAGCCTGCGCCATGAGCCGTCCCTCCTCGATCCGCGACGCGACCGCGTCGCGCGAGCCTCCCCCGGATGGGCTCGAATGTGGCAGGCCCGAGGCCGCTGGTCAAGCGGAATCGCGGGGCTCCTCGGCCTCGCTCCGTCGAATCCCTAGGCCGCCCTCGCTGGTCGATGGGCGCGCGACGCGGGCAGGTGCCCGGAGGGTCGCTCCCTGAGCCGGACGACGAGGGGCGGCGCGACCAGGATGAGTGCCAGGAGGGTTCCCGCAACGGCCTCGTTGGGAATCCGATCGAGGATGCCTGCGCTCACGAAGATTGCGGACAGCAGAATCGCGATCAGAAGCGTCACGGCACTCGCTGCGGTCTGCATCGTCAGGAAGCGTACGCCTCCGCCGCCAGGATTGCAGCGCGCAGCTCGGACCGTCGAAACATGAAAAACGGCCCCGGACGCTTCGTCCGAGGCCGTTCGTTCGTGCCGGGTGTGGTGAGCCGGGGGAGACTCGAACTCCCAACCAACTGATTAAGAGTCAGTTGCTCTGCCATTGAGCTACCGGCCCAGCGAGGCGTGAGGATACCCCAGCGGCACGCGTTCCCGCCAACGCGTGCCTGTCGGTCGGTCGGGCCGGTACCGACGGGCGGGCCGGCCGTCAGCGGGTCAGGCCCAGATGACGACGCTCACCTCGAGTCGGCCCCGACCGAGATCGCGGACGAACGTCTGGACCTTGGCGCCGTGCGACGAAGCCACCAGGCGTCCGAACCCGCTAGCGGCTGCCGACGCGGCCCTGGCGGACGGGACGGCTGCGCCAACGGTCGACGTGGTGTCGAGGTGCGAGTAGATCGTCACGAGCTCGTCGTAATCGTGCTGGTTGGGATGCTGGTTGCTCGTCGGGTTGTTCGTGTAGTCCATGCACGTATCAAGGTTCGGGTTGTCGAACACCACGTCCTGGTGGTCGAGACCCAACGTATGACCGACTTCCTGGCACATCACCAGGTTCCGCCACGCGGGGGTGTTGTACTGGGGCGTGTTGAAGTAGGTGTCGTTGAGCTTCACGGTGCCCTGGGTGATGTGGACGCCGCCGGTGATCGAGATCGAGGCGACTCCCAGCCAGCCGTTGTTTCCGTACGTCGTGTTGCAGACCTCGACCCGGCCGACGGTCGCCCGGCACTGGCGCGGGCGCCCGGCCTGGCCGGCGACGATCGTGGTATTGAGCACCGTGGACGTGGTCCAGTCGCTCGAGGTCGTCCCGAGGTACGAGTCCCAGGCGGACGTGACGTTGTCGCCGAGCTTCAGGGTGAACGGATTCGCGGTCCGCGCCCAGTGATACCCGCCCCACGAGTGACTGGCCGTCGCCGTGGCCGGCAACGCGACGAGCAGGGCGAGGGCGGCGATGGCGGCGATGTGCCGGACGGTCGTGGGCATGGCATCTCTCCTCAGGCGGACTGGACCCCGTTTCGCCCGAGTATGGCGACTTCCAACGCGACGGACCAGCCCCCCGGGCACCCCGGCCCGGACGCTCGTCGTCAGGCGACGAGCGGATCCGGGATCGTCGGCCCGTCCACCTCGTCCACTTCGCCCTCGATCGTCACGTGGGGCAGCCAGCCGAGCCACGACGGCAGCCACCAGTTCCACTCCCCGAGGAGGCGCATCGTGGACGGCAGGAGCACGCTCCGGACGATGGTCGCGTCGATGAACACCGCGACCGACAGGCCGAACCCGAGCTGCTTGATGATCGTCAGTTCGAGCGTCACGAAGACCGCGAAGACCACGACCATGATCGCCGCGGCGCTCGTGATCGTGCCCGACGTGATCGAGATCCCGCGGGCGACCGCCTCGTTCGACGACAGCCCGTGATCGCGCGCCTCCTTGATCCGGGTGAGGATGAAGACGTGGTAGTCCATCGACAGGCCGAACAGGATCGTGAAGATGAAGACCGGGATGAACGATTCGATCGGGCCGGGCTTGAAGCCGAGCAGGTTCGAGCCGTGGCCTTCCTGGAAGACGAGGACGAGCAGGCCGAACGCGGCGCCTGTGGACAGCAGGTTGAGCAGGATCGCCTTGATCGGGATGACGATCGAGCGGAAGGCGACGAGCAGGAGCAGGAAGGACAGGGCGAGCACGAAGACCATGACGAGCGGCATGCCCGCGGCGTAGAAGTCGACGATGTCGAGGGTGTAGGCCGCGTCGCCGGTGACGAGGGCGCGGACGCCGGTCAGCCCGGCGAACGCTGCGGGCACCACTTCGGTACGCATCGTCCGGACGATGTCCTGGTTGTGGATGTCGTTGCTGCCCCCGCTCATCAGGTACGAGACGAACGCCGCGTGACCGTCCGAGGACGTGATGGTCTTCGCCGGCCCGCTCAGGCCCGGGATCGCGAGCGCGGCCGTTGACATCTTCTCGATCGCGGCCTTCGTCGCCGGCTGGTCCGCGCCCGTCACGACCACGGACAGGTCGAGATCCGAGCCGCTCGGCCACTTCTCGTTGAGGACGTTGACCGCCTGGACGCTGTCGAGCGAGTCCGGGAATGACGTGAAGTCGGCCTGGCCCATATGGAGCCTTGTCACCGGCGTCGCGATCGCGATCAGGACGGCCGATGTCACCAGTGCGGCCACGACCGGGCGGCGCATGACCGCCCGGACGACGACCGCCCAGAGCCCGCTCCCCTCTTCGCGGCCGCGGCCGACGAGCGGAAGCCGGAGGCGATTGACCGCGTCGCCGAGGATCGCCAGGGTCGCCGGCAGGAACGTCAGCGAGCCGATCACCGCGACGAGCACGACCGCGATCGTCCCGACCGCCATCGACCGGAAGAGCGGATCGTCGAGCAGGAACAGGCCGCCGATCGAGATCATCACCGCGAGGCCGGAGAAGAACACCGCCCGTCCTGCCGTGTTGCTCGCGACGTCGATCGCGGCGAGCTTCGGGCGGCCGTGGCGGCGCTCGGTCCGGAACCGGGTGAGCATGAACAGCGAGTAGTCGACCGCGACCGCGAGCCCGATCAGGACGACGAGCTGGCTGGCGTACGGGCTCACCGGCGACACCGCCTGGCTATACAGGCCGAGGATGCCGAACGCCGCGAGAAGCGCGGTGACGGCCAGGATCAACGGGATGATCGCGGCGACCACCGCGCCGAACGCGACGAGCAGGATCACGAACGTCAACGGGATCGTCAGGCGGAGCGACGAATCCAGACCGCCGTTGATCAGCTCGCTGATCTCGTCGTTGGCGATCGTGTTGTTCAGGGCATGGATCCGGTACCCGGGATAGGCCCTCTTGATCTCGGCGATGACTGCCGGAACCGGACGCAGCCGCTCGGCGAGAACGGCGCCGTCGCCAGGCACGCGACCGACGATCCGGACCGTGGTCCGGTCGGGCGAGACGAGGCCGGCCGAGGCTGGAACCGTGACCGGGCCCACGAGCTGCAGGATGACCGGTCCGGTCGTGCCCTCGACGGTCGACTGGACCGCCGCCAGCCGGGCCGTGATCGACGCGACATCGGCGGCAAACCCGGGGTCATCGACGGTCCGGTCCGGGCTGGAGACGATCAGCAGGAATTGCTGGGACGCGGGCTCTTCCTGGCCGGTCGGCGGATTGGCCTCCCTCCAGACGACGTACGCCTCGCCAGCCTCGTACCTGGCCCGCTGGTCGTTCGACACCGCCTCGACGGCCCGGGTTCCACCCGCGAGAAGGCTTCCGGCGAAGATCCCGATCGTCGCCACGAACCAGAGGGCGAAGACCGGCCAGCGATGGCGGGCGCTCCAGCCGGCCATGCGGGCCGTCAACGGCGGGCGGGTTGCGACGTGGGTCGCGAGCGCCGTCGGGGGCGCGGTCGGGGGCGCGGTCGGCAGGGAAGGCGTGTCGTTCATGGGAGCGCCCAGCGTACCCGACGCGGCTCCGGTTGAACCTCGGGGCTCAGGCTTCCTTGCGGGCCACCCAGACCTCCTCGGTCGGCCACTGGCGGGCCCACTCCAGGGTCACGTACGGAAACGTGGTCTGGGCATCGTCTGCCGGCCACAACTCGGCAAGGCGCTCGATCGCGAAACCGTTCTCGCGGAGCAGCCGGATCCACTCGCCATGGGACAGGGCGAAGTTGACGGACTCGTCGCTCGACCACTCGAGGCGATGCAAGCCGCGCAGGGATCGGAGCATCTCGTTGGTGGCCGGCCGCTCCTCGTCCGGCATGCACAGCATGAGCGTGGTGGCGTTGACCAGGAAGATCAGGCGGCCACCGGGGCGAAGGAGCCGGGCCGCTTCCGGGATCCAGGCGAACGGATCGGCCCAGATCGAAGCCCCGTACTCGGAGATCGCGACGTCGAAGCTGGCGTCCGGGTACGGAACGGCCTCGGCGTTGCCGTGGACGAGCGGGAACTCCACGCCGTGCTCGGCCTGCAGGCGGCGGGCCGTGGCGAGCTGCTGCTCGGAGTTGTCGACCCCGACCGGGCGCGCGCCGCGCCGGGCCAGCCATGCCGAGACGTAGGCCGTGCCGCAGCCGAGCTCGATCGTGTCGAGGCCGGCGAGATCGTCGGGCAGGAGGCGAGCGTCGCGCTCCGGGATGTCCCAGACGCCCCACTTCTCGTCGCCCGGGCCGAGCCGCCAGCTCGCCTCGCCGTTCGAGACGTAGTCGGGCGCCCACTCGTCCCAGGCGGTCCGATTGCGCTGGACGTGCTCGGGGAGCGTCTCGTCAGTCACTCGGTCCTGATGTCCTTGCGCATTGCCCGGTCATATTCCTGATACCCCAGCGCGCGATAGAGCCGAATCGCGTCCACGTTGGCTTCGGCGACGTTCAGGGTGACCCGCTCGACGCCGTGCTCGGCGGCCCACGCCTCGAGGTGCCCGATGAGGGCCCGCCCGATCCCCCGGCCGCGCTGGCCGTCCACGACCGACACGCCGAACTCGGCCGTCCGAAGCGGGCGCATCATCGAGCCCGGGTGGGGAGGATCGTCCGCGTAGATCGTGGCCGAGCCGACCATCCGGCCATCGAGGATCGCGGCGACGTACTCCCCGTTCGGCCCGCGGCTCTCGATCCGACGCCGGAGCCGGACGGCGATGTCGTCGCGGGTGGGGACCCGGTACCAGTCCGGGTCGATCGCCGCGTGGTGCACGGCGGTGTCGATATAGATGTCGATCAGGACCTCGAGATCGTCGAGCGTGACCGGCCGGATCTCGGGATCGGAGCTCGTCGTCACTGGTTGTCGATTTGCGCTCGCTGGAGACGGCCGCTGAAGTCGACGTAGATCGACTTCCACTCGGTGTACGTGTCGAGCGCGGCGTGGCCGGCCTCGCGGTGGCCGTTGCCGGTCTCCTTCCAGCCGCCGAACGGCAGGTGTGTCTCGGCGCCGGTCGTGCCGGCATTCACGTAGACAATTCCGGTCTCGAAGTCGCGCATCGCCCGGAACGCGGTGTTCGCGTCGCGCGTGAAAATCGAGGATGAGAGCCCGTAACGGGTCTGGTTGAGCGCAGTGACGGCGCCGGCATAGTCGTCGACCGCGATGACCGACAGGACCGGCCCGAAGATCTCCTCCTGCGCGATCCGGTCCATCGGCGCGACGTCGCGGAAGATCGTCGGGGCGAAGAAGTGGCCGTTCGCGAGGTCGCCGTCGCGAGCCGCCTCGCCGCCAATGACAAGCTCGCCCTCGCCGCGCCCGATCCCCACGTAGCGACCGACCTTGTCGACCGCCCCGGCGTTGATCAGCGGACCGACGTCGACCGCGTCGTCCTGACCGGAGCCGAGCCGGAGCTTGCGCGTGCGAGTTTCGAGCCGCCCGAGGAGGTCGTCGACGACAGCCCGCTCCACGACGACCCGGCTGGCCGCGGTGCAGCGCTGGCCGGTCGTCCCGAAGGCCGACCAGAGGATCCCGTCGGTCGCGAGGTCGAGGTCGGCGTCGGCCATGACCACGATTGCGTTCTTGCCCCCGAGCTCGAGGCTGATCCGCTTCAGGTTGCGGCCCGCCCGGACGGCGATGTGCTTGCCCGTCGCCGACGAGCCCGTGAACGAGATCACCGAGACGTCCGGGTTGTCGACGATCGAATCGCCGACCTCGGCACCGGCGCCGGTCACGAGGTTGACGGTCCCGGCCGGGAAGCCCGCCTCCGCCATGAGTTCGACAAGAAGGGTGGCGCAGTGCGGCGTGTCGCTCGATGGCTTGAAGACGACGGTGTTGCCCGCGACGAGGGCCGGCATCATCTTCCAGCACGGGATCGCCATCGGGAAGTTCCATGGCGTGATGATCCCGGCGATCCCGATCGGCTGGCGGATGCTCATCGCCCATTTGTCGGGGAGCTCCGACGGGGTCGTGTCGCCGAACATCCGGCGGCCCTCGCCGGCCATCAGGAAGGCGATGTCGATCCCCTCCTGGACGTCGCCGCGGGCCTCGGCGATCACCTTGCCCATCTCGCGGGTCATCGCCCGGGCGAGGCGTTCCTTGTGCTGCGCCATGAGCGCCGCGAAGGCGTACATGATCTCGCCGCGCTTGGGAGCCGGGGTGCGGCGCCACAGTCCGGCCGCGGAGTCGGCGGCCCGGACGGCCATCGCCACGTCGGCCGGGGTCCCCTGCTGGAACCGCCCGATGAGGTCGCGGGTGTCGGCCGGGTTGACGCTCTCGAACGTGGCGCCCGAGGTCGAGTCGCACCATTCGCCGGCAATGAAGTGACGGAAGGTCGGCGGCTCGACCGCGTGAGTCTGGATCATGGCCGCAAATCTACACCGGGCTCCGCCGGTCGCGATGAGCGCCAGGTAAGTGGCGAGCGCCACGATGTTCGGATGGACGATCAACGGATCGGCGCGTCGCTACGGGCGCTCCGGGTGCGGCGTCGGCTTCGCCAAGCCGACGCGAGCGCGGCGGCCGGCATCCCGCGCCGGGTCGCGATCCTGATCGAGACCGGCCGCCTCGACGGCGTCCGGTTCGGGGACATCCGGCGCTACGCGCGAGCGCTCGGAGCCCGATTCGACGGGTCGGTCCTGTGGCAGGGCGCCGACCTGGACCGGATGGTGAATCGCGGCCACGCCCGGCTCCACGAGGCGATGGCGACATGGCTGGGCATCGTCGGCGGATGGCTCGCCGTGCCCGAGGTTTCGTTCGCCTATCGTGGCGATCGGGGCGTCATCGACATCGTCGCCTGGCACGCCGCGTCGCGAACGATGCTCGTGATCGAGCTCAAGACGAGGATCGTCGACGTCAACGACCTGATGGCGACGATGGACGTCCGAGGTCGTGTGGCGCGGCGGATCGCGGAGGAGCGGGGATGGGATCCCGCGGCGATCGGGCTGTGGGTGGTGGTCGCGCCCGCGCGAACGAACGGTCGCATCCTGGCCGAGCACGCGACAGTTCTGCGGGCGAAGTTTCCCGGCGACGGGCGGACGATGCGGCGGTGGCTTTCGAAGCCGTCGGGCAACGTTGCCGCGCTGAGTTTCATGCCACAAGTTCATCTGGGAACCCTTGGGCGGGATGCGACGACGCCCCGACGGGTTCGCCGGTCCGTGCCAAGCGTGGATTCAGGGTCGAACCCGCCCGTCGGGGGTCGTTCGCCCCGAATCGGGGTCACCTTTCGTGAATAGGGTGCCGAATGGCTGATATGTGGCACGAAATCGCCGGGCTGCGGCTCGGGGCGACAGCGCGGGTCCGGGGTCAGCCGCGCAGCACGTCTTCCGCGACGATCAGGCGGTGAATCTGGTTCGTGCCCTCGTAGATCTGGGC
>JANLYK010000378.1:0-1854 GCA_031365595.1 Chloroflexota bacterium
AGCGCCTCCGGCAGCCCCTCGCCGGCGCGGTCAACGTCGTCGATCACCGAGGTCCGGCAGTCCTTGATGTGGACGTGGCGCACCAGGTCACCATAATCCGCGACCGACCTCGCCGGGTCGGCCCCACCGAACCGGAAGTGACCGGTGTCGAGGCAGAGGCCGACCAGGGCGGGATCGATCCGGTCCACGACCCGGGCGATCTCGTCGGCGGTTTCGACGTAGGTCCCGGCGTGCGGATGGAGAACTGGCTCCAGACCCTCCCCGTGGCAGATCTCGGCGACTCGGTGGAGATTGTCGATCAGGGTGTCGAACCGGTCGGGCGAGAGCCACGTCTCGGGATGGCGAGCGATCCGGCCGGCGTAGTGGATCCGATCCGGCTCATCGAAGTGGTCGGACAGGATCGCCAGCGGTCGGGAGCCGGCGGGCGCGCCCGCGACGATGAGGCGAAGCTGATCCTTGAGGATGGCTCGATCGTCCTCGACCTTCTCGGCTCGGGTGAAGTGCTGGGGGATGTACGAGCCGACCAGCTCGAGGTTGCGGGTGGACAGGCGATCGCGAACCTCGGCCGCGTCCCCGAGATATCCAGGCGGGCCCAGCTCGGTCCCGACGTACCCGATGTCGACCATCCAATCGAGCATGGGCACGGGTTCGGGCATCCAGGCGTCGCCCATCAGGACCTCGTCGACGCCGAACGAGACGGGGGCGCTGGCGATGCGCATCGGCGTGGGAGACATCGATGACCTCCTTGATCGGATCCGTTGGTGGCCCGAGGCAGCCGCCGACGGGTCAGGGTGCGATGGCGATGTTCACGGCTGCGCCCGAGTGGAGCTGCCGATCCCGGAGAGGGTGACCGGGACCGTCGTGTCCGACACTCGCCTCCTGCTCGAAGCTGCACGACCTGACCGTAGACCGGGCCACGAACGTCCGGCAGGAGGAGTCCGAGGATCCGGGTCCGGTGGACGCGAAGGCTGCGGGCGGCGGCGTTCGGGATGTAGCGCAGTCGGCTGCGGCGGCCTTGACGAGAGCGCGGGTGGTGGCGCCGATCCGGGGGTCGTCGGCGAGGGCGCGAGGCGCGGTCGAGTCGGACACGTTTGCGCGCCCGGCCACGTCTCGCAGGAGGACCCTCGGAAGTCGCCCGGTCATGCTCTCCACCAGTCTTCTCCGAAGACCGTCGGACGGTCGGCCCGAGCCGCGGCGCAGAGGGCGGGCCGCCATCCCGGTCACCCGACCACGACGGCGATCCATTGGCGAGCGGCGAACCGCCACAGCGCAACCGATTGCAGCGACCGTAGCATCGGCCCACCCGGGCGTCAACGCAGGTGAGCCCGAGCGTCCGTCGGTCACTCGCCGACGTACGATCGGAGGACCTCGAGGAGCCCGGCGCCGACCGCGAAGGGATCGGGCTGCTCCCAGTGGAGCGGGCTGTACAGCTCGTTGTCCCACCAGCCATCGAACCCGGTCGCACGGACGGCGTCGACCCAATCCCGAAGGGGGATGGCGCCCTCGCCTGGCCACACGCGGCGGGAGCGCTGGTCCGGCGTTGGCTGGCCGCTCGGCCCGAGCGAGTCCCCGAAGTCGATGCCGGCGATGAATCGGCGATCGAGCCTCGCCACGTCGTCGGGGGTGGCCCCGCGCTGCCAGAGGTGCCAGAAGTCCAGGACGAGGCCGACGTTGTCGCGTTCAGCGGCGTCGACCGCCTCGACCGCGGCCGCAAGGGATCCGCCCGGCGTCCATCCGATCGGCTCGAGGTAGTAGGCGATGCCATGCGGAGCCCCGAGATCGGCCACCGCGCGGAGGCTTTCGGCGGTGACCCGCCGGAGCTCGGCCGGGCCCAGCTCGGCAGGCCCGCTGTAT
>JANLYK010000415.1:0-3675 GCA_031365595.1 Chloroflexota bacterium
GATCCGATCATGGGCGGGGTGGACAAGTGAGCGCTGTGTGGATCGTCCGCCGAGCGACGAGCCGGTTTCGTTCATACGCCAGTGGCGCGAGCCTTATCGAGGCGCGGGATGGGTCGAGGCGGCCTGCGTGCTCCTTGGTTAGCCGCGCAAGGCTAATTGCCGGTCGAAGGACTCCGTCCGCGGTCGGTCAAACCCTCGGTTGGTCGTCCAATGCTCGCCAGACTGTCGTATGGGCAGGACGCGAGCCGGTCGCGAGAGGGGCCCACTCGTGACGGCCGTCTCGCGCTCGTTCTCGCGGCTCACGCTTGGCGGGAAGATCCTGTTCACGCTCGGGCCGATCCTGTTCCTGCTGACGGCCGGGCTCGTCGTCCTCGTCGCCGTGGCCGGTAAGCCGATCGTCGATTTCCTCGCGACCAACATCTGGCTCGTCCGGTTCGTCGTCGCGGCGACCGCGGTGCTCCTGATGAGCGTCCCGAGCGCCTTCCTGATCATCTACATGGAGATGAAGATCATCGCCCTGATGAACCTCCGGATCGGTCCGGACCGGGTCGGGCCGTTCGGCTCGCTCCTGTCGGTCGTCCACGGGCTCAAGGTGCTCGCCAAGGAGGACTTCAGCCCGACCGGCGCCGACCGCCTCGTCTTCACCCTGGCCCCGGTCGCGGTCTTCATGTCGACGATCATGGCCCTCCTCGTCCTGCCGTTCGCGCCGGGCCTGTTCGGGGCCGACATGAACATCGGCCTGCTCTACCTGTTCGCGGTCAGCGGCCTGTCGGTCGTCGGGCTGCTCATGGCCGGCTGGTCGAGCTTCAACAAGTACTCGCTCCTCGGCGGCCTGCGCTCGGCGGCCCAGGTCGTGAGCTACGAGATCCCGCTGATCCTGTCGGTCGTCGGCCTGCTTCTGCTGGCCGGGACGATGAGCCTCAACCAGATCGCCGTGAACCAGGCCGGCTGGTTCACCGACTGGTACGTCTTCCGGCAGCCGCTCGGCGCATTGATTTTCTTCATCGCCGCGACCGCCGAGGCGAACCGGACCCCGTTCGACCTGACCGAGGCGGACAGCGAGATCGTCGCAGGCTTCGCGACCGAGTACTCGGGGATGCGCTTCGGGTTCTTCTTCTTCGCCGAGTACGTCAATGTGTTCGTCGTCTCGGGGCTGATCGTGACCCTGTTCTTCGGCGGCTGGAACGCGCCGTTCCCGTGGCCGTGGCCGATCACCCTGACCATCGACCTGGGATCGCTCGGGATCGGGCTCCTGTTCGCGCTCCTGATCGTGCCGCCGCTGCTGGTCCTCGCCCTGGCGGCGCCGTTCTACGTCGGGCGGAGCTCGCTGCCGTGGTGGCAGGCGCTGATCATCGGCTTCGTCCTGTTCAACCTGCTGGCGATCACCGCGATCGGCGGGATCGCGTTCGTGAGCTGGGACTGGGTTGCGGGCCTGCTCTGGTTCCTCGGCAAGAGCTATGTCTTCGTGTTCATCTTCGTCTGGATGCGCGGCACCTTGCCCCGGGTCCGGATCGACCAGCTGATGGGGTTCGCCTGGAAGTGGCTGCTGCCGGCCTCGCTGCTCAACCTGTTCGTGACCGCTGCCGCGCTCGTCGTGGTGCACAAGTGATCGCCGCCCGCGCGGCCCGCGCCATGCCCCCGGAGCCCGCGCGATGAGCCGCCTGCCGGGCTTCGGCATCGCCAAGGGCATGGCCTTGACCCTGCGCAAGTTCTTCGAGCCCAAGGCGACGATCAAGTACCCCGAGGTCCGCCTCGATGTCCCGCCCAAGTTCCGCGGCCGGCTGCAGCTGCTCTACGACGAGTACGGCACGCTCAAATGCGAGACCTGCTTCCAGTGCGCCCAGGCCTGCCCGATCGAGTGCATCGACATGGGCGGCGTCGACACGAAGGGCCGCTATCACATCCACTGGGGCGCCCCCGAGACGTACGGCGAGCGGCGCGACGAATCGGCCCTCCGGCGCTCCGGCCGGCCGGTCCCCGACCAGGCGTACGAGCACTTCGACCCGATCCATCCCGAGGCCCTCGAAGCGATCCTCGAGCGCTTCGACTTCGACCCGAAGCGGATGCTCGACATCCTCGAGGCGACCCAGGCCGAGTACGGTCACCTGCCGGTCGCGGCGCTGAAGCTGATCAGTCAGAAGACCGGGGCGTGGTACGCGATGATCTACGGCACTGCCTCGTACTACCGCCACCTGCGCTTCGAGCCGCCGACCGCGGAGCCGCTCGCCGCGGCGACGGCCGACGCGCGCGCCGGCCGCGAGACGAGCTTCCTCGCCGGCCTCGATGCGTCGCTCGCCGGCTCGGGCGGGACCGCCCCCGGCGCCGGCCCGGCTCGAGCGTGACCCGATGACGAAGATCCTGCGTACCCCGAAGGACTGGCCGGCGATCCTGCTCCCGCGCGACGGCGCGACCGACCCGCCCTCCCTCGACGCCGCCCGCGACACCGGTGCGTTCGTGGGTCTCCGCCGGGCGCTCCACGATCTCGGTGCCACGGGGACGATCGCGACCGTGGCCGCGTCCGGCCTGCGCGGCCGGGGCGGGGCCGGCTTCCCGACCGGCGAGAAGTGGCGGGCAGCGGCCGCGGCACCGGCTGGTCTGTCGGGCCGGCGCTACGTCGTCGCCAACGGATACGGAGCGGACCCCTCGTCGCAGACCGATCGGACACTCCTCGAACGGAACCCATTCGCCGTCCTCGAGGGTGCAGTCATCGCCGCCACCGCGATCGGCGCCGATGAGGCGATCATCGCGGTCCGAGCCGATGCGACCGACGCGCTCCGGGCGCTCGAGGCCGCGGCCGCGGCGATGCTCGAGGCGAACCTCACCGGCGACGACATCCTCGGCTCCGGCCGGTCGGTCGAGATCTCGATCCGACCGGTCCAGGGCGCCTACATGCTCGGCGAGGAGACCGTCCTCCTGAAGGCCCTCGAGGGCAAGCGCGGCCAGCCCGAGCAGCGCCCCCCACAGCCGGCAACGAGCGGCCTCTTCGGCCAGCCGACGGTCGTCCAGAACGTCCAGACCCTCGCCTCGATCCCGTGGATCCTGGCCAACGGTGCCGAAGCCTTCGCCGCGATCGGCTCAAAGGCCAGCCCGGGCACGATCCTCGTCTCGGTCCGGGCACCGGCCGGGGCCGGCGTCGCCGAGGTCCCGATCGGGACAAGCCTCCACGACATCGTCGCCCTCGCCGGCCCACGCGCGGCCGCGGCCGAGCTCAAGGCTCTCCTCGTCGGCGGCCCGTCCGGGGGCATCCTGCCGGCCGAGCTGGCCGACACCGCCTACGAGTACGAGGCCCTCCGGGCGGTCGGCGCGCACATCGGCTCGGGCGCGATCGTCGCAGCCGACAGCCGGGCCTGCATCGTCGATCTCGTCCGGCTCCTGACCCGCTTCTGCGCCGACGAGGCGTGCGGCAAGACGATCCCGTGCCGGATCGGGCTGCGCCGGGTCAGCGAGATCGGCGACCGGATCGCGACCGGCGTCCCGAAGCCCACCGATGTCCAGCTCCTGGCCGATCTGTCGGCCGACATCGTGGGGTCCGCCCTGTGCGATCACGAGCGCCTGGCGACCCTCCCGTTCGCGAGCGGGATGCGATACTTCCGATCCGAGCTCGACGAGCACATCCTGCGGAGCTCGTGCCCGGCCGGCGTCTGCCGACCGATCGCGGTCGCCGCTGGCGCAGCC
>JANLYK010000422.1:0-4118 GCA_031365595.1 Chloroflexota bacterium
GACTCCGGTCAGCAGCAGATCGATGCGGTCAAGAGCGGCGTGATGGCCGGCGCCATCACCCAGAACCCGGTCGGGATCGGCGCGAAGTGCGTCGACGCGGCACTCGATGCCATCGCCGGCAAGACCGTCGCAAAGACCATCGACACGGGCTACTTCTATTACGACAAGGCGAACATCGACAAGCCCGAGATCGCGGCCGTTCTCTACAAGTAACCCCTCCGTTCAACGCGCACCGGCCCGGAGGCTGTCCGCATCGCGGGCAGCCTCCGTTCATTGACGGATCGCCCCGGCCGGCCGTCGGCCGACCCGGCGATCCACAGGAGAAGCCCGATGCTCAAGGCCCAGCTGCTCCATCCCGGCATCCTCGCGGCGCTCGGTGAGGCCGGCCATGGCGCCCAGGTCCTGATCGCCGACGGCAACTATCCCTTGCTGACCCGGTCCAGCCGCGACGCCCGGCGGGTGTACCTGAATCTCGCGCCCGGGCTCGTGACGGTCACCGACGTCCTCGGCGTCCTGGTCGGGGCGATTCCGATCGAAGCGGCCCGGGTCATGGTGCCCGACGATGGCGACGAGCCGGCCATCTTTGCCGACTTCCGCCGGCTGCTGCCCGACACGCCCCTCGAGGTCCTGCAACGGTTTCCGTTCTATGACGCTGCCCGTGGGCCCGACCTCGCCCTGGCGATCGCGACCGGGGAGCAGCGGATCTATGCCAACCTGCTGCTGACCATCGGCGTGGTGCAGCCCACGTAGACACCTGGTGCCCGGAGCCGCTCCCGACCGCGCGGTTCCCAGGCCCAACGATGGACAAAGGAATGCGAATGACGACGATCGAGACCAGCGGCCGCTTCGTGGGCGAATGGCCGCGGATCGGCATCCGACCGGCCGTCGACGGCCGCCTGCACGGCGTCCGTGAATCGCTGGAGGAACAGACCCAGCGGATGGCCCACCGAACGGCCGACCTGATCCGGACGAACCTCCGCTACCCGGACGGCACGCCCGTCGAGGTCGTGGTCCCCGATCACAATATCGGCGGCGTCTACGAGGCAGCCAAGGTCGCCGAGCTGTTCCGCAAGGAGGGCGTCGGCGTCTCGCTCACGATCACGCCGTGCTGGTGCTACGGCTCCGAGACGATGGACATGGATCCGCTGACGCCCAAGGCGGTCTGGGGCTTCAACGGCACCGAGCGTCCGGGCGCGGTCTACCTCGCCGCGGTCCTCGCCTCGCACACCCAGAAGGGCCTGCCGGCGTTCGGCATCTACGGCCGCGACGTCCAGGACGCGAGCGACGGCACGATCCCCGGCGACGTCCAGCAGAAGATCCTGCGGTTCGCGAAGGGTGGGCTGGCTGCGGCGATCCTGCGCGGCAAGTCGTATCTCTCGCTCGGCGGCGTCTCGATGGGCATTGCCGGCTCGATCGTCGACCAGCCGTTCTTCGAGAAGTACCTCGGGATGCGCGTCGAGTGCGTCGACATGTCCGAGCTGACCCGCCGGATGGACGAGGGAATCTACGACCCGGACGAGTTCACCAAGGCCCTCGCCTGGACCAAGGCGAACTGCCGCGAAGGCGAGGATCGCAACCCGGCCGCCAAGGCCAAGAGCCGCGAGGACAAGGACCGGGACTGGGAGACCGTCGTCCGGATGGCCCTGATCACGCGCGATCTGCTCGTCGGCAACCCGCGCCTCGCCGAACTCGGCTTCGGGGAGGAGGCGATGGGCCGGAACGCCATCCTCGGCGGGTTCCAGGGGCAGCGCCAGTGGACCGACCACGCCCCCAATGGCGACTTCATGGAGGCGATCCTGAACTCGTCGTTCGACTGGAACGGCATCCGGGCGCCCCACATCTTCGCGACCGAGAACGACAGCCTCAATGGCGCGACGATGCTCCTCAGCTACCTCCTGACGAATCGCGCCCAGATCTTTGCCGATGTCCGGACGTTCTGGAGCCCGGAGGCGGTGAAGCGCGTCACGGGCCACGACCTCGAGGGTCGCGCCGCCGGCGGCTTCATCCACCTGATCAATTCGGGCGCGGCCACGCTCGACGCCACCGGCGCCATGGAGGTCGACGGCGAGCCGGCGATGAAGTCGTGGTGGGACATCACGCCTGACGATGTCGAGGCGGCCCTCACCGCGACCACCTGGTATCCGGCCAATCGCGGCTACTTCCGCGGCGGCGGCTACTCCTCGCAGTTCGTGAGCCGCGGCGGGATGCCGGTGACGATGGCCCGGCTCAACCTGGTCTCGGGGGTCGGGCCGGTCCTCCAGCTCGCCGAAGGCTGGACGATCGACCTGCCGCCCGAGGTCCATGACACGCTCGACCAGCGGACCGACCCGACCTGGCCGACCCACTGGTTCGTTCCGCGGGTGAACGGCGTCGGGCCCTTCCGGGATGTCTACACGGTGATGGCCAACTGGTCCGCGAACCACGGCGCGATCAGCTACGGCCACATCGGCGCGGACCTGATCACGCTCGCCTCGATCCTGCGAATTCCGGTCCACATGCACAACGTCGCCGAGGAGGATGTCTTCCGGCCGAGCGCATGGGCCAATCTCGGGACGGCCGATCGAGAGGGTGCCGACTTCCGGGCGTGCAGCACCTTCGGTCCCCTGTACGGACGGCACTGACGCGCCGCTAGGCGACGGTCGACGCGACCTGGCGCCGATACGCTTCGGCCTCCCAGCGCTCGATGAACAGGCGCTCGGTCGGGGCCAGCGGGCGGATGCCGCCCAGCCGGTGGGCCCCGATCGCGATGCGCACGGCATCGAGATACAGCTCGCGGGCCGTCGCCGCCTGTGCCTCGGTACCGCCCACCGCGAACAGCCCCACGCCCGCCACGAGGATGATGATCGGCGCCTCGACGCCGGCACTCGCCCGCTCGGCCAGGGCGGCGCGGACGGCAGCGCCGGCGGCGTGAGCGTCCGACGGGAGCGTGTCGATGACGAGCGGCCAGGACCCGGCGTAGACGATCTGGTCGGGGGTCAGCGGGCCACCCCGGGCAAACTGGCGGCCGAGCTCCGAACCGGCCGCATCGAGGGCCAGCGGGGAAGCGTCGTGGACCACCGCCGGGACGGGTCCGGCATCGGCTGGCCCGGTGCGAAGGACGGCCACGATCGCGTCCACAAGGTCGCCCGCGAGCGCCGCGTCGAGGCGCCGGCCATCGGCGCCTTCCCTGGCGTCGCCCGGTCCGTCGGTCGCGTGGGCCGTGATCCGGGCCGCGATCGTGTGCGACACGTCCGTGATCTCGGTGGCCGAGTCGCCGCTCACGATGAGCCCGTGGTTCTGGAGCAGGACCACGCGCGGCGCGGGACCACCCGACCGCTCCTCGTGCGCGCTCCGCGCGGCACGGATCGCGCGGGCAAGAGGCAGGCCCGGGTCGGTGTACGGGACCCACAGGGCTGCGTCCCCCACGACGCGCTCGGCCAGGTCACGCCCGCCTCGACAGCACGTGAGGGCGTTGATCGCGGTCGGGTGGGTATGGAGCACGATCGGTTCGGGCAGGAGGGCGTGAAACAGCAGCTCGACCGACGGCCGGCGACCGTCAGCCGGCGACAGGCGGGCCGATTCGGCCACGCGGAGCACCTCGTCGGATCCGGGCAGCTCGTCGGACCCGGGCAGCGCTCCCGAAGCGGAGCCGCCATCGAGAAGCTCCATCAAGGGCTCGATCGCGAGCGCGATGAGGGCCTCCTCGGTCAGGGTGGCCAGCGAGACCCCGCTCGGCTTGATGTACAGGACGCCATCGACCTTGGCGGAGCTGTTGCCGCCCCCCGCGCGGACGAACGCCGGATCGGCGCCGAAGCGCCGGGCCAGCTCGATCATCTCCGCGACCAGGCCGGGGCGGGCACCCATGCGTTCGACCTCCGCTCCGCTGCATGCCGCCGGCGATCGCCCGCGACCCGAGTGCCGGGTCCTCGTTGCCGACGGTCCGCCGACCTATCCTAGACCACGTCCGATGCGACGCCAGCAGGCCACCATGGCACGGCGACACGGAGCGGACGGATCCGAGGTGAGTGGGTGACCGACCTGCTGCTCGGCGTGGACATCGGCACGTCGAGCTCGAAAGGCGTCCTGGTCCGGCTC
This sequence comes from Chloroflexota bacterium, assembly GCA_031365595.1. Lineage (GTDB taxonomy): Bacteria > Chloroflexota > Limnocylindria > Limnocylindrales > CSP1-4 > CF-46. The sequence continues at coordinate 4,075 of JANLYK010000422.1, forward strand.
GATGGCGCGATCGTTGCGACGGCGCAGCGGCCGCATCAGCTGTC
>JANLYK010000323.1:0-4547 GCA_031365595.1 Chloroflexota bacterium
CCGCGACGGTCCAACCACCCGCCACTGCCTGCCGCCACTCCCGATACCCCCCATCGAACGCCACCGCCGCTCCCCGATCCACGACCCACAACTTCTCGCAGACCGTCTCGAGGAGCCGCCGATCGTGCGAGACCACCAGCAATGTCGTGGGCGACTCCGCCATGAATGCCTCGATCGCCTCGCGCGCCGGGATGTCGAGGTGGTTGGTCGGCTCGTCGAGGAGGAGCAGGTTCGACGGCATGATCCCGAGGAGGGCGAGCTCAAGCCGCGAACGCTCGCCGCCGGACAGGGCTCGCACCTCCTTGAACGCGTCGTCTCCGCGAAAGAGGAAGCGCGCCAGGTAGCCGCGCGCCTAGCCAGGCGTGATCGGGATCGTCGGGCCGAACGGGGCGGGCAAGACGACGCTCCTGCGGACGATCGCCGGTGACCTGCCGCCGCTCGACGGGGCGCTCTCGTTCGGCAATGCCGTGCAGCCGGGCTATCTCGCCCAGCTGCGCGACGCAGCGATCCCGGGCGAGACCGTTCTCGACGCCCTGCTCGGCGCGATCCCGGTCACCGCCGGCGAGGCGCGCGGCTTCCTGGCCCGGTTCCTGTTCCGGGGCGACGACGTATTCAAGGAGGTCCGTGCCCTGTCCGGCGGGGAGCGCTCGCGCCTGGAGCTCGCCCTGCTCGGGATCATGCCCTCGAACCTGCTCCTCCTCGACGAGCCGACGAACCACCTCGACATCCCGGCGCGCGAGGCGATCGAGGCGTTCATGACCGACTCCCCGGCGACGCTCCTCGTCGTGTCCCACGACCGACGCCTGCTCGAGACCGTGTGCACCTCGCTATGGGTGGTCGACGACGGATTGGCCGTCCCGTTCGACGGCGGCTGGAAGGAGTGGCGGGCCGCCGTCGCCGACGGCTGGACGGTCCACGCGGCGGCCGAGCGCGAAGCGGCCCGACTGCGCGGTGGCGCGCACGGGGGCAGCCGGCTGGCCGTGACGAGCACTCATGGATCGGGCGCCGGCCGAGGCTCGGGTCGGGTCGCCACGGCGCCGGTCCCGACTCCGGCGGCCGCGCCGGCGGCTCGACCGTCGACGCGAATCGCGGGCAGGCCGGGCACCCGACGCGAACGTCTCTCGAAGGACGCCTATCGCCGTCAGAAGGCCATCGTGGATGCCGACCTGACCCGGCTCGGCCTGCGCAAAACCCAGCTCGAGCTGTCGATGGGTTCGCCGTCGATCGCCTCGAACTTCGTCGAGATGCGCCGGGTCGCAAGCGAGCTGGCCGACGTCGAGCAGGCCCTCGCGACGGCCGAGGTCGCCTGGCTCGACCTCGAGGATCGGGCGCCATGACCGACGCCCGCCCGGATCCCCTGCCGCCCCGAACGATCCGCATCGGGCTGACCGGGCCGATCGGGTGCGGCAAGAGCACGGTCGCCGGCTGGCTTGGCGAGCGGGGCGCGCGGGTCATTGATGCCGACGCGGTCGCCCGCGAGGTGTCGGCGCCGGGTGCGCCCGCCCACGACGCGATCCTCGCGGTGTTCGGGGACGCCGTCCGGACGGAGGGAAGCCTGGATCGCGCGGCGTTGGCCCGGATCGTCTTTCGCGATCCCGCGGCGCTCGCCCGGCTGGAGGCGATCGTTCACCCGATCGTGCGATCCCGGATCCTGGAGCACATCGAGGCGGCCGACGCGGACGGGGCTCCGGCCGTCGTCATCGAGGCGATCAAGCTCGTCGAGGGCGGCCTGGCCGACATCTGCGACGAGGTCTGGCTCGTGACGTGCGAGCCGGCGATCCAGCGCCAGCGGGTGATCGACCGGGGCGCGACCCCGGACGACGCGGATCGCCGGATCGCCGCCCAGTCCGGCCTGATCGAACGGGTCCGGCCGCGGGCCACCCAGGTGATCGACACGTCCGGGCCGCTCGCCGACGCGCGCTCGCGGGTGGCCGCCGCATGGGACGCCGCGCTCCGCGACGGGTAGGCGGGAGCCGCGGAGGCGCCTAGCCGGGCGCACGAGACTCGCCCCATGTGCGTATCGGACACGTTCGGAGGGCTTGACCGATCGTTCGGTGTCGAAACCTGTCGTGGTCGCCCATCCCGCGAGTTTCCCTTGCCAATCCCGGCCAGCGCGGGCGCGGAACCAGGAAACTCGGCCGATACGCTCGCCCGGGGAGGATCGTCGACTCGCGCGGACCTTGGGCGGGGACGCGGGAGCGCCCGGACATCGGACCCAGCGCCCGAGGCGCGAAATGGCCGCCCGACCCGCGGGGGCGGGCCGGGCGGCCGGGAGGCGCGCCGGGTCAGCGGCGCGTAGACGTGGCCGGCTCCGAGCTACGGAGCGCTGCTGGCGGCTGGCGAACCGGACGGGCCGGGTGATGCGACGGCCGGTGACGAGGGCGTGGCCGTCGGAACCGGGGTCGTGATCGGGCCGTTGCCTGCCGGGTAGTTGATCGGGAGGGGCAATCCATAGCGTTCGATGATCAGGTTCGTGGTCTCACCGAGCTTGCTCGCGTCGGCATAGCGGACATCGGCCTCGGGCCGCATGACCATGCTGAACTGGGCGTTGCCGGTTGCGACGAGGTGGGTGATCTCCTCAGCCTGGGCAAGGGTCGTCTTCACGACATAACTGGAGCCCGACTTGGCCAGGACGACCATGTTCTGGTACGTGATCTTGGTCGACTTGTCGGTGTAGTACTTGCCGTCGGCCTGGAGGTCGGCGGGCACGTTCACCTGGGCCGACAGGAAGACGTCGACCGACATCCCGGCCACGATCAGGCCGCCCACCGCGCGATCGTCGGGCACGGTCATCGCCACCGCGCGCCACGCCTCGGATTCGGGTGCCACGGTCTCTCCCGGCTGGAGGATCGAGAACTGGCCGCCGCTCGTCGTCGAGGCGAGCATGTTCGTGGTCAGCATCTGGCCCTGGAACACCGTGACCGCCAGGACGCGCCCGACGAGATCCTCGGGCTTGCGGACCGCGATCGCGTCCGTGTTCGTCTCGTCGAGCGGAATCTCGCGCACGAGCAGGTCCTCGGCCTCGACCGGCTTGCGGGCCGGGATCGGCCGGGCGGCGACGACGACGCTGACCTTCTGGAGCGTGCCCTGACCGGCCTGTTGCTGGGCCTGGTTGATCAGGAAGAACGCGGCCCCGCCCGCCGCGACCGCGAGGACGATCCCGATGATGACGATCCAGCGCCCGCGCTTGCTCGGATCGCGATATTCCATCTCCATGGTGGTGTGCCTCCCAGATGCGGGTCGCCGTGAGTCGCCGCCCGCCAGTCGAGAATGCCGTGCCCGCCGGCTAGGTCCAAGGCACCAACTTCGCCACCTGACCGCGGCGCAGTCGGGAGTCGTTCGGATCGGCGATCACCGGGGTGATCGCGTATGCGGAGATCGTGTTCGCGTCCATGGCGGTGATCCGCATGACCGCGAAGCCGACGATGTCGACGTACTCGTCCGTGCCGGAGCCCCCGCTGGGCGCGACCCGGACGGTCAGGTTCATCAGGTGCGTGACCTTGCGGCTGCTCGAGTCGCCGTTCATGCCGGTCGCCCGGACCGTGAACGTGTAGGACCCGGTCGCCATCGTTCCGGTGTTGATCGTCAGGGTCGTCGAGGCGCCAGTCCTGCTGGGCGTCACGCTCGTCGGACCGAAGGTGATCGGCCCGACGCCGGACGGCAGCGGGTTGTCCACGCTGAGGGTCACGGGGTTGCCGAAGTTCGTGTTCTTGTTCGGGGAGTTGGTGAGCGTCAGCGTGAACGCGACGCTGTTCCCGCTCGCCGCGGCATCCTTGGACGAGGCGTCCGACGTGAACGTGAAGTCGCGGGTCACGGTCCCGATCTGGATGCCGAACGGCTCGTACTTCGTCGTCAGGTACGGCGCGCCGGCCTGGCCGCGAACCCACATCGCGTAGATCCCGGGCACGGCGCCGGCCGTGGTCACGTTCGTCAGGGCGACGCTCGCTCCGCCGCCGAGGTTGGGCGTCACCGGATTCGGGTTGTAGGTGATCGGATCGGCGCCGATCAGGGTGCCGACGACCATCGGATTCGTCAGGTCCAGGGTGTCGGCCCGCGTGGACAGGGTGACCTGACCGCTGAACGCCTGGTTGCGCGAGACCTTCATCGAGCCTGCCGTCGCGGTCGTGCCCGTTGACGGCAGGTTCAAGGTGCCGGGCGAGGTCATCGCGAAGTCCGGGATCGCCATGACGTTGCCCGGGTAGACCGCGACGAGAATCTCGCTGCCCGGGACGTACCGAGCGCTGACCGCGTCGATCACGATGCCGGTCGAGTTCCCGCTCATGATCGCGACCTGGTCGTTGGGATCGGGCGGCGTGATCGCGGCGGGAAACTGCGGTCCGGGGTAGCCGCCGACGGTGACCCAGTTCGCCTCCGTGGCCTTCAACGTGTTCGCGTTCGTGCCCGCGGTGACGCCGTTGTAGTAAAGCTGCGACGACGAGGTGGCGAAATTCCGGATGTCGAGGGCGATGAAGCCGCGAAAGTCTGCCCCGTTATTAGGCTGGGCGCCCTGGCCGAGGATCGCCAGTTCGGGCCCGTGATTGCCGGGG
>JANLYK010000428.1:0-4480 GCA_031365595.1 Chloroflexota bacterium
GCCGGCGCGAACTCGACCACCGCGGTGCCCGACGTGGCCAGGAGGACCACCGGTCGACGCGCCGTGCGGGCCATCCCGAGGGCGAAGAACCCGGCCGCGCGCTCGTCATAGAGGACGCGGACCCGGATGCCGGACGCGGCCCGGAGCGCGAGCGCGAGCGGCGTGGAGCGGGAGCCCGGGCAGACGACCGCGTCGCGGATCCCGGCCGCGACTAGGGCGTCGACGAAGGCCCGCAGGCCAGCCGCGTCGGTCATCGATCGTCCTCGGGGATGCCGAGGGCCGAAACGACGGCCCGGAGCTTGATCCGGGACTCCTCCCACTCCTGGTCCGGGTCCGAGTCGGCGACGATGCCGCAGCCGGCGAAGAGCGTTGCCCGGGTGCCATCGACGATCCCGCAGCGGAGGGCCACGCACAGCTCGCCGTCGCCGTCGGACGCCAGCCAGCCGATCGGCCCCGCGTACCAGCCACGGTCGAAGCCCTCGTGCTCGTCGAGCATCGCCAGCGCGACATCGCGTGGCTCGCCGCCGACGGCCGGGGTCGGGTGAAGGCGCTCGCCCAACGCGAGCAGGCCGTGCCCCTCGGGCGCGGTGCCGGAAATCTCGGTCACCAGGTGCTGAACGAAGCGCAGGGTCATCACCGTGGGCTCGGACGCGACTTCGAGGCTGTCGGCGACCGGTGCCAGCAGGTCCCGGATCCCGTCGACGACGATGGCCTGCTCCTCGCGGTCCTTCTCCGACGCGAGGAGCGCCCGGCCGAGTTGCTCGTCCTCGGCGATGTCGGCGCCGCGCCGGGTCGTGCCGGCGACCGCGACGGTCCGGAACGACCGACCTTCGGTCCTGACCAGCCGCTCCGGTGTGGCGCCCAGGAACGTCCGACTCGCGCGCCGGAAGGCGTAGGTCGTGCTCTCGGGGGCGCTGACCGCAAGGCGACGCAGGGCGTTGGGGACGTCGAGCTCCACGGGCGAGCGTAGACCCACGCGCCGGGCGAGCACCACCTTGTCGATCCGGCCTCGGCCGACGGCGCCCGCGAACATCCCGACGAGCCTTCGGAAGACGTCCTTCGACGGCTGCTCATCCGTGGTCCTGAGCGCTCCGAACACGGGCCTGGCGACCAGCCCGTGTGGACCCGGAGCGAGCTGGTGGGCGCGTTCGACGAGCTGCCTCCAGCGGTGATCGATCGAGCTCGGGTCGGAGGGTTCCGCGACCAGCGAGCCGGTGACTGTGGTACCGGCGGCGGTCACCGACAGGAGGAGCTCGGGCAGGACCATCGAGCTCGAGCCGAATGGCGCCCAAACGTCGTCCGGCGCCGGCTGTCGGCCAGTGAAGCCCATCGCGCCGAGGAGGATCGGGCCGCTTCCCCGGCTGTCGCCCTCGGGCCCATCGATCCGGGCGCCGCGGAGGAGCTCGCGCCAGGCTGCCTCGGCGGCCCGGAACCGATCCGGCCCGTCGGGTTCGACGGCCCATGCCCGCCCGATCCCGACGAAGGCCGTGCCCTCCGACGGCTGGAGCCACAGGGCCGTCTCGAGATCGGCTTCCTGGGCCGCCGCGTACAGCGAGATCGGGTCGATACCCGTCACGGGCAGCGTCGCGGAGACGAGCCCGACGGCAGGACCGGTCGAACCGGGCGCAACCGCGCCCGAGCCGGCCGCAGCCACCCCATTCCGGAGGCGCTCGAGTCGTTCGGCAAGGCCTGGGCCGGGAAGATTCGAGCCCTCGGGCGGCGTGAGCCGGGACGGGCCGGGCACGACCGTCATCGAGAGGTCTCCGGGAACGACCAGTCGGCGGCCGGCAGCGGAACCTTGCCGATCCGGTCGGCCGGAACGCCGGCGCTCCGAAGCAGCGTGGCGCGGAGCGCCGGGTAGGCGTCCTCCAGCCGAGCGGCGTGGTCGGCGAGCAGCCAGCGCGCGACGACCTCGTTGATCGCGCCGAACCACGCGATGCTCGTGATCCGCGTGTCAAGGGGCGGCACGGCTCCGGCTGCGACGGCGTCGTCGAGATAGCCCTGAATCAAGTCGGCGAACCGCGCGTGGAGGGCGTTCGTTTCGGCCTGGAACGCCCGCCCCGCGCCGACCGTGTCGAGGAACAGGAGCCGGGCCATCGTCCGGTGGCCGGCGAACGTCGCGAGCACGGTCCGGATCGCGGCCTCCGCTCGCGCGACGGGCTCGGTCTCGACGGCCACTGCCCGCTCCACGCGGCCGACCAGCTTGTCGGCGGTCGTCTGCATCAGCTCGCGGAAGATCGCTTCCTTGGTCGGGAAGTGGAAGTAGATGCCGCCCTTCGAGGTTTCGGCCGCGCCGGCGATGTCGTCGACGGCCGTATCTCTGTAGCCGCGCGTGGCGAACGCGTGGAACGCTGCGTCCAGGATCCGCTCGCGGCGACTTCTGCTCTGCTCGGCGGGATCGGGGCGGGGCATCGGTTCGCCTTCTGTCCGGTGATCTGGACCGACCGACTGGTCGGTCGGTCGAGTGCGGATAGTAGCGCGATCGGCGCCGGTCGATAACTTGCGCGTTGTCAGTATCGAGTTTCGCGCGCCACGAAGACCGTGTCAACCGGCGCGGTGTCGTGCCTCGCTCCGTGACCTTCCCTCTCACATCCCCGCGACTCGTCAAATGAATCTCACCCGGACGTCAGACCGCCACGACTTGTCTACTGACCGGCTAGAAGGTCGCATGTCAACTCGCCGAGCCCTGGCCACGCTCAGCTTGGTGCAGCGGCCAGCGGACGGGCTGTGTAACGTCCGCCTGGGATTCGTATGACATGAACCCGACGCCTCGACGGGCGGATAAGTGGCAGTGAAGGACCGTCGACCATCATCCAGGCGATGGACGGCATCCTGTTCGGACGAGGGTTTCGAGCGATCCGGATCCGCAAGCGGCTGACCCAACTCGAGCTTGCGGGCCGGGCGGGCGTGTCGCGCGGCGTGGTCGTCCGGATCGAGCGAGGCGACGCGGCAGGCGTGACCGTCGCGACGCTCGAGCGGGTCGCAGCTCCGCTCGGCGCGCGGGTCGTGTGCCGGCTGTCGTGGAACGGAGAGGGGCTTGATCGCCTCCTCGACGCCTGGCACGCGGCGATCGTCGAGCAGGTTGTCCGGATTCTCGGTGGCGCCGGCTGGCTCGTCGCGACCGAGGTGTCGTTCAACCACTTCGGCGAACGCGGCTCGATCGACATCCTTGCCTTCCATCCCGGGACGCGCCTGCTTCTCGTGATCGAGGTGAAGTCGGTCGTCCCGGACATCCAGGGTTCTCTCGTGACTCTGGACCGGAAGGAGCGGCTGGCGCTCGGAATCGCGCAGGAGCGAGGCTGGAACGCCGTCGGGGTCTCGCGGCTGCTGGTCATCCGCGAGAATCGCACCGCTCGGCGGCGGATCGCGGAACACGCTGCCACGTTCGCGAACACGTTCCCGGATCGAGCGCGAGTGGTCCGCGGGTGGCTGATGCGGCCCGACCCGAGCCGGCCGCTGCGCGGGCTGTGGTTCTTGTCAAGCGAATCCCAGGCGGACGTTAAGCAACGTGTCCGCCGGCGGCGACCGCCGGGCTGAGCGTGGACTGGCCGCAGTGAATTGACATCTGTCCGCTGAAGAGATCGTTGGACAAGTCGGCGCCCCCTAACGTCCGGGTGAGGTTCGTTTGACAAGTCGCGGGCAAAGGGGCGCGCGCGTCGCAGAGACGGAATCGAAGCGCCCGGCCGAGCGAGCCCGGCCGGGCGCAGCGTTCTTGCGGGACTTCGGAAGCCTAGACCTCCTTGAACTCGCCCTCCACGGCGTCATCGGCGTCGGCCGACGAGCCCGAGCCACCGGCACGCGCCCCGGCGGGCTCGCCCTCACGCGCACTCTCTGCACCCGGCTCGGAGCCCTCCGCATCGGCCGAGCCGTCGCCGCCGTCGCCGGACGAGCCGTTCGACGACGCCTCCGAGGCGGCCGCCTGGTAGGCGGCGGTCGACACGCCCTGGAGCGTCGCGGCCAGGGCCGTGGCACCAGCCGTAATCGCGCCCATGTCGGAGCCCTTCAGCGCCTCGCGCAGCGCGGACACCTGATTCTCGACGGTGGCCTTGTCCTCGGCCGACACCTTGTCGCCGAGATCCTTGATCGTGCGCTCCGCCTGGTAGGTGAGCTGTTCCGCCTGGTTGCGGGTCTCGACCTCTTCGCGGCGCTGCTTGTCCTCATCGGCATGCTCGGACGCCTCGCGGACCATCTTGTCGACGTCGTCCTTCGAGAGCATCGAGGATGCGGTGATCCGGACCTGCTGCTCCTTCGAGGTGGCGCGGTCCTTGGCCTTGACGTCGAGGATGCCGTTCGCGTCGATGTCGAACGTCACCTCCACCTGGGGCACGCCGCGCGGCGCCGGCGGGATCCCGTCGAGGATGAACCGGCCCAGGGTCTTGTTGTCCGCCGCGAACTCGCGCTCGCCCTGGAGAACGTGGATCTCGACCTGGCCCTGGTTGTCCGAGGCCGTCGAGAAGACCTGCGACTTCGAGGTCGGGAT
>JANLYK010000463.1:0-1885 GCA_031365595.1 Chloroflexota bacterium
CGTCGCGCTCCATGTCAAGGACGGCGACGGCACGCTGGACATCACGCGCCAGGTCGCCGTCGGGTCGGGCGCGCTGCCGATCCGGGACATCGTCGCGGCCGCGCCGACGGCCCTGCGGGTGGTCGAGCTCGACGACACCGCGGGCGACATGTTCGAGGCGATTCGGGCGAGCCGGGCGTTCCTGCTCGCGGCCCGGGACGTGGCCGGGTGACCGGGACGGGGCCCGTCGGGGTCGGGATCATCGGGGCGGGCGTCATCAGCGACACCTATCTCGAGAACCTGGCCAGCTTTCCCGACACCCGCGTCGTCGCGATCGGCGATCTCCGACCCGACGCGGCCCGGGCAAAGGCCGCCGCCCACGGGGTCGCTGTCGGCGGCGATGTCGACACGGTCCTGGGCCATCCCGACGTCGAGATCGTCGTCAACCTCACGATCCCGGCGGCCCACGCCGAAGTCGCCGGACGGGCGCTCGCAGCCGGCAAGCACGTCTGGAACGAGAAGCCGCTGGCCCTTGAACGAGCGAGCGGGCGATCGGTCCTCGACGCGGCGGCGGCGGCCGAGCTGCGGGTCGGATGCGCTCCGGACACGTTCCTCGGCGCGGGCCTCCAGGCGGTCCGCGGCCTGATCGAGGCAGGCACGATCGGCGACCCGCTGACCGCCCTCGCCCTCCTTCAATCGCCGGGCCCCGACGCCTGGCACCCGAACCCGGACTTCCTGTTCCAGGCCGGCGCGGGACCGCTCTTCGACCTCGGCCCGTACTACCTCACCGCGCTCGTCCAGATTCTGGGCCCGGTGAACAAGGTCGCCGCGGTCGCGTCCACCGCCCATGGCCGGCGATCGGTCGGGTCCGGGCCGCGCGCGGGCGAGACGTTCGAGGTCACAGCCCCGACCCACGTCGGCGCGCTCGTGTCGTTCGTCGGCGGGGCGTCCGCCCAGGTCGTCTTCTCGTTCGACTCGGCCCTGCCGCGGATCCTGTTCGAGCTGAGCGGCCGCGACGGGGCGATGATCCTGCCCGACCCCAACGGCTTCGACGGCGAGGTCGGCGTCCGCCGAAGTGGCTCGGCCGCGACCGAAACCGTCGCCCGGACGACGGCGCGCTCGACCCGCGGGACCGGCGTCCTCGACATGGCCCGGGCGATCCGCGAGGACCGGCCCCATCGGGCAAGCGGCGAGCTCGCCTACCATGTGCTCGACGTCATGCTCGCGATCGGGGAATCGACGCAGTCGGGCGCGTTCATCGCGGTGGACAGCCGGCCACCCGACGTCGCTCCGCTGCCCGCCGACTGGGATCCGCTGACGGCCGCGACGGCGAGCGAGCCGTGATCGAGATGATGCTCGAGGCCGAGCGGGCGATGGCCGTCGGCCTGCTCGACCAGGCCGAGCGCTACTACGCCCAGGTGGCGGCCGCCGACCCGAAGAACTCGATCGCTGTCGTCGGCCTTGCCCGGGTCGCGCTCGAGCGCGGCGATCAGCGCGGTGCGTACACGTTTGCTCGCCGCGCACTGGCCATGGATCCCGACAATCCGATGGCGAACCACCTGTCGCAGCGGATGGCCGAGATCATGCGTGGCCGCGGCGAGGCGCTCCCCGATGAGCCGGCACGGCTCGCCGACGACCGGGCCAGGGAATCGACGCCATACCCGGAGACCGACCGCCCCGGCCTCGTCGACCGGCTGTTCCGGCGGCATCGCTGATGCGCATCCTGGTGACCGGTGGAGCGGGCTACGTCGGCTCCGTTTCGGTCGAGCGCCTGCTCGAGGCCGGCCACGAGGTCGTCGTCCTCGACGACCTGACGACCGGGCACCGGGTGTCCGTGCCCGGCGTCGCGTCATTGGAGATCGGGAGCTACGGGGACGCCGCGACGACAGGTCGCCTGTTCGAGCGC
>JANLYK010000617.1:0-3811 GCA_031365595.1 Chloroflexota bacterium
CAACTCGCCGGACACGACCCGTTGGTCCTAGTCGGCCGCGCGAATCTCGTAGCGGGCGAGGCGCATCGAGGCGAGGGCAGTCACAACGAGAATCGCGACCGCCGCCAGCCCGAACCCGGTCGCCCCGACCGTTGACTCGATCGTGTTCGGAGGAGCGAGGACGGACACGATCCCGCGCAGGTACTCGCGGACGCTGACGACCTGGGTCCCCGGCAGGGCACCGGACAGCAATCCTTCCCAGAGCAGCGAGTAGCCCAGCCCGATGACCAGGCCACGGCTGGTCGCGGCGCTGAGGGCCACGAAGATCGCGCTGTAGACGAACGATCCGATCAGGACCGCGAGGGCGAACGCGAAGGTAACCGCGATCTCGTGCGGGGCCGTGCCGCCGATCAGGATCCCGGCCAGGATCGTCGACGGGAACAGCAGCACGGCCGTCAGGCCGCCGGCGACCGCCAGCTTCGGGAGCACGATCGACCAGCGCGGGATCGGCTTGGTCAGGACGTGGACGGCGGTTCCGTCGTCGAGCTCGCTGCCGAGCGCGGCCGTCCCGAACACGAGGGCGACGAGCGGCAGGACGCTCGTGATCAGGAGCCCCTCGAGCGACGGGACGAGGGCGCGGGGGCGCGGTCCGTTGCCCAGCTGGACGAGGAGGCCAAGCAGGACCGGCGCCCCGGCAAGGAGGAGCATCAGGATCGTCCGCCGCCGACCGAGGAGCGAGCGGGCGGTGACCGACGCGATCGTGAGCATGACGTCGAGCACGTTCACTTCCGGCTCACCAGGTACTCGAACACGCTCTCGAGCGAGTCGTCGGTCGGGGCCACCTCGAACACGCGGACGTCGGCGTCGCGGGCGACGCGGGCAACGATCCGGGTGAAGCCCGAGAACTCCGAGACGCGCACGGTCAGCCGGTCGTCGCGGAGCTCGGCGCCGAAGACCGCCGGCTCGGCAAGGAACGCGGATGCAAGTCGCCGATCGTCCGACGAGCGGACCCGGAACGTGTGCGGCCGGTCCGTCATCAGCCGCCGGATCTCGCGGTAGTCGCCGGCTGCCGCCAGTCGCCCGGCGTGGATCACGAGAATCCCGTCGGCGAGACGCTCGACCTCCTCGAGGATGTGCGAGCTGAACAGGATCGTCCGGCCGGCCGCGGCCATCGAGCGGAGCAGATCCATCATGTGCAGCCGTTGGCGTGGATCCATCCCGTTGAACGGCTCGTCGAGCAGCAGGATCGGCGGCTCGTGGACGAGGGCCGCGGCGATCTTGACCCGCTGGCGCATGCCTTTCGAGTACGTCCCGACCGGCCGATCCGCAGCAGCCGCGAGATCGACCAGGCCGATCGCCCGTTCCGTGGCCGCGGCTGGATCGACGAGCCCCTGGAGCCGGGCAGCGAGATCGACGAACTGGCGCCCGGTCAGGAACGCATGGACCGCCTCGCGCTCGGGCACGAGGCCGATCCGGCGGTAGATCGACGGCTCGCGCCAGGCCGGCCGGCCATCGATCAGGACCCGCCCGGACGACGGGCGAAGGAGCCCCGCGAGGAGGTGCAGCAGGGTCGACTTGCCAGCCCCGTTCGGGCCGAGCAGGCCGGTGATCCCGGCCCCCAGGCTGAAGCTCACGTCGTTGATCGCGACGACGTTGCCGTACCAGCGCGAGACGCGGTCGAGAACGATCGGCTGAGACAGGTCGACCACGGCCGGATCGACGGCCGGAGTCGTCATCGGCGAGGCGGACACGGTCGGCTCCGTCACGTCGCAATCCTCGCAAAGCGCCGGAGGATGAGGACGACGAACGCAACGCACATTACGACCGCGCTCGCGACGAAGGTCCACTGCGGGAATTCGAAGAAGAAGAACCCGCTGTCCGCGTCGATGCCGAAGAAGAGCGCGTTCGTGCCGTCGATCACGCTGCTCGGACTCAACAGGACCAACAGGTTGCCGATCGTCCCCGAGCCGAGCTCGATCACGATGCTCGACACGATGCCCGGCAGGACGAACAGGGCGATGATCCCGGCCGTCGCGTAGGCCCGCCGCGGCGTGAACGCCGACACCGCCATCGACATGCCGCCGAGCAGGCCCGCGATCGTCAGCGCCTGGGCCAGGACGGGCGGGACATTCGGCAGGTTGTCGGTAAAGCCCTTCGCGACATCGGACGAGAGGAGCACCCGGCCGAGGAACAGGATCGTCATCGGCAGGAGCAGGAGCACGAGGATCGCGAGGCAGAAGCCGGCCAGCCTGGCCAGCGCGTAATCCGAGCGTCGCATCGCCCGGGCGAAATACAGCGGAAGCACGCCGTGGCGCTGGTCGCGGCCGAAGAGCTCCGGCGCCTGGGCCGCACAGAACAGGGCGATGATCGGCGAGATCGCCCCGAAGTAGCTGGAGAAGCCGACGAGACCGAAGCCCTCCAGGTCGCGGTCGATCCCGAGCCGGGCGACGATCGCGAGGACGCCCACGACGAGGATCGCCGGCAGGATCGCCATCGCGCCGAAGATCACGGGCGCGACCTTGGCCCGGCCGCCGCGCCCCAGCCCGAACGTCGTCCGGAAGCTATGGCTGACGAGCGACCGGATCGCGTGGGCACGTCCGAGCCGCGGTCCCTCGTAGCGCCGATAGCCGAGGTCGTAGATGTTGCCGCTGCGGGTCACGGGCGGAGCGGTCACGGCGCGGCATTCCCGGCGGGGTCCGGCGCGGCCTCGATCACGACCGGCACGCCGACCGGCGCGTCACGGAAGAGATCCTCCAGGCGATGTCGGCGCTGCTCCATCCGGACGAGCGGCATGCCGAGCTCGGCGACGAGGTCACGAACGACGTCGAATGGCGTCTCGTCGACGAGATCGACCAGGACCGCCGATCCGTCGATCGCGACCCGCAGCCCGCGCCCGGCGAGGCGCTGGGCCAGGGCGTCGCGGCCGTCCTCGACCTCGATCGCGAGGGTTCCGGTCCGCTCGGTGAACGAACCGAGCGGCGCCGAGCGCAGAAGCTTGCCGCCCTCGATTGCGACGAGGTGGTCGCACACCCGCTCGATCTCACCGAGCAGGTGCGACGCGACGATCACCGCGATCCCGAACTCGTGGCCGGTCCGGCTGATCAGCTCGAGCATCTCGTCGCGGCCGGCCGGATCGAGCCCGTTCGTCGGCTCGTCGAGGAGGAGCAGGCGCGGATCGTGGACGAGCGCCTGGGCGAGCTTGACCCGCTGCTTCATCCCCGTCGAGTAGCCGCCGATCGCGCGGTAGCGCTCCTCGTACAGCCCGACGTGGCGGAGGACCTCGGCGGTCCGCTCGCGGGCGGCGGTCCGGGGCAGGCCGGAGATCAGGGCGAGGTGCGAGACGACGTCGGTCGCGCTCATGTCCGGCGGCAGGCAGTCGTGCTCGGGCATGTAGCCGACGAGCTCGCGGATCGCGATGCCGTGGGTCCGGACGTCCAGGTCGAACACGGTCGCCGAACCGGACGTCGGCTCGAGCAGGCCGAGCAGGATCTTCAGGAGGGTGCTCTTGCCAGCACCGTTCGACCCGACGAGGCCCACGATTCCGGGCTCGATCGTGACCGACAGCCCATCGAGGGCGGTGACGTTCCCCCCGTAGCACTTCGTCAGATCGGTCGTCGCGATCAGGCTCACGCGGCGAAGGGTAGCGTGCCGGCCGCGACCGCCGCGGCCCGCGTCAACGCCCGCGGCGACGAAGCCGTCAGGTCCGGATGGACGAGCCCTTGTGAAAGCGCTCCATCAGGTCGGTGACGGCCTGGCGCGCCGCCTGCCACTCGGCCTGGTCGCCGAAGATCTCCGCGTCGGGGCCCCAGCGCTTCAGCTGGGCCATCGCGTT
>JANLYK010000058.1:0-2906 GCA_031365595.1 Chloroflexota bacterium
GGCGCGACCACCGCTCCGTGCCCGCCCCGGACGAGCGGCTGGGGCACCAAGGGTCGGTCGGACATGGCCGGATTGTAGGACCGCGCGCCCGCTACCCTTCCAACGTGCGATCGCTGTACGCCGTCTTCGTCGGGACGTTCACCCTGCGCTTCAGCACGGGGTTGACCGGCGGGCTCCTGATCTTCTACCTGGCCCGGATCGAGACCGACTATGGCGGGGCCCACGTCGACGAGGTCACCCTCGCGACGATGACGGCCCTGTTCTACGTCTCGGAGCTGCTCCTCTCGACGCCGTTCGGTCTCCTGTCCGACCGGTTCGGCCACCACCGGGTCATGCAGATCGGGCCGCTCTTCGGGATCGTCGCCGCGATCCTGACGTGGGCGTCGGTCGACCTGTTCGTCATCGGCGGGACGCGCCTGCTCGAAGGTGCCAGCACGGCCGCGTCAGTCCCCTCGATCCTGGGCTTCATCGCGATGGCGACCGCCGGAAACGAGCTGCTCCGAGGCCAGGCATCGGCTCGCTTCGAGGGCGCGACGCTGGCCGGAATCGGGGCCGGCGCGGTTGCGGCCGGCATCCTGTACGACGGGATCCCGGGCATGTGGGGCGGGCTCCAGCGGGACGCGTTCCTGCTGAATGCCGGGTTCTACGTCGTGTCGCTCCTGATCTATCGCTACGGGATCGGCGATCCGCCCGGCGAGAAGGCGGCCATGTCCGGCGAGCACACCGGCTGGCGGCGCTACGCCACGGTCCTGCTCAGCTCGCACGTGTGGCTGCTCGCCCCGACCTGGATCGCGATCAACGCGGCGCTCGGGTTGTGGGCGACACAATCGCTGTTCCAGCTGATCCGTGCGCCGGACCCGCGCTTCGCGGACCAGGCACTGATGGGCGGCTTCGTCGGCGCCCAGATCGCGCTCGGACTCGGGGTTGCCCTGATCGTCTTCTTCGCCGGACTTGTCTTCTGGGGTGACCGATTCAAGAAGTACCGGCGGACGACGATCATCGTCTACGGGATCGGCGGCGGCGCCGTGAGCGTCATCGGGGCCGGGCTCGTCAACCACGTCGCTTCGGTTCCGATCGTCGCGTTGGCGGCGGCAATTCTCGCCGCCGGCGGCCTCTTCGTCCTCGCCGGCGCCACCCCGGCCGCCCTCGGCCTGCTCGCCGACATGAGCGAGGCGTACCCCTCGGACCGCGGCGCGATCATGGGCCTCTACTCCGTGTTCCTCGCCGTCGGTCAGATTGTCGGCAGCTTCGTCGGCGCCGAGGCGGCGAAGCAGTTCGGGATCGACGGGATCCTCGTGGCGACGCTGGGTTTGCTACTGCTCGCTCTCGTCCCGCTCAACCGCCTGCGCCGATTCGAGCACGTCGTGGGGACGGCCGCGCCGCCTCGCGCTCCGAGAGCCTGAGCCCACGAACGACGTCCGATCGCAGCGATCCCATCGGGGGGTCCCGTATGATCGCGTGGGGACCGCATTGGAGGACACCGTGGCCCGTATCGTCTTCGTGACCGACTCGGCATCGGATCTCGATCCGGCGGCCGCCCGCGCGGCGGGAATCCGAGTGGTGCCGCTCGTCGTGACCTTCGGCAGCGACACGTACCGGGCAGGCGTCGACCTGACGACAGCCGAGTTCTGGGAGCGGATGACCGCGCCGGACGCCCCGTTCCCGAAGACCGCGGCCTCGAGTCCGGGCGAATTCAAGGCGATCTACGACGGCGTCTTCGCCGAGGGCGCCGATGCGATCGTGTCGGTCCATGTCGCGGGCACTCTGTCAGGCTCGATCAAGGCGGCCGAGATCGCGAAGTCGATGATGCCCGAGCGCGAGATCCACATCGTCGATTCGCAGGGCGCGTCGATGGCCGAGTCGATCCTGTGCTTCATGGGTCAGGAGCTCGCCGACCGCGGCCTGTCCGCGGCCGAGATCGCGGACACCCTGAGCGACCGCGCCTCGGACCTCCGGATGTACGTTTCGCTCGAGACCCTGGAATACCTCAAGAAGGGCGGCCGGATCAGTGGCGCGCAGGCGGTCATCGGGACGCTCCTGTCGGTCAAGCCGATCATCGCGGTCGAAGCCGGCAAGGTCGAGACGGCCGACAAGCCGCGGACGCGCTCCAAGTCGCGCGAGCGCTGCATCGAGATGATCACCGCCCGCCCGATCGAGCGGCTGGCCCTGCTGCACACGATGGCCCCCGACTTCGACGACTTTCGGGCCGAGGTGATCCGCCGGTCGGGGCTCGACGGGTCCGAGGTCATGTCTGCAATCGTGGGTCCGTCCGTCGGGCCGCATCTTGGCCCGGGCTGCGTCGGTGCCGCGGTGCTCTACAAGCGCTGAGTGCGCGAGACGCGGGACCGCCCCCCACGACAAAGGTTGCGATGAGGTTGCGGCGACGTTGCGCTCCGGACAATGGCGGAGGACTGGAACGGTGCCGGCCGTCTATACTCGAAGGCGACATCTGACGCGCCGACCGCCCGACACGCGACCGGCGCCCCGTGGGGTCGTCCGGGAGACGACCCACTGTTCCGGGCCGGTCCAGACAGGATCGGTCACCACGGAGGTCCGTCCCACACCATGACGACCGAGCACGTCGCCGCGTCCATCGATCCCTGGCTGGTCGCCCAGCAGCAGTTCGATCTCGCCGCCGAGCGACTCAACCTCGATCCCGGCCTGCGCCGCGTCCTGCGCGAGCCACGCCGCGAGCTGACCGTCCACTTCCCCGTGAAGATGGACGACGGCTCCGTCCAGGTTTTCACGGGCTACCGCATCCAGCACAACCTTGGTCGCGGCCCGGCCAAGGGCGGCATCCGCTACCACCAGGACGTGAGCCTCGAGGAAGTCAAGGCCCTCGCGATGTGGATGACCTGGAAGTGCGCGGTCGTCGGCATCCCGTACGGTGGCGGCAAGGGCGGCGT
>JANLYK010000071.1:0-2816 GCA_031365595.1 Chloroflexota bacterium
GGATCGTCCCGGGCGCCCCCGAGGCAGCTGGCGCTGCGGCCGACGCGATCGCTGGCGCCGGCTCGGACACTTCGTCACCGCGGAGCATCGCGGCCCGCGTCGCGGACCCGGCCGCACGGTCGCGCGCGGCGAGCATCCCCGCGACCTCGCTCGTGCGTGGCGCGAGGGATCGTCGTCGCCAGCCGCCCGCCAGCCAGCGTCGAGCGCCGACCAGCTCCCGCCGGCCCAGCGAAACACGACGGAGCGCGATGTCGAGCGGCCAGAGCAGCAGGGCAAGCCCCAGGAGCGTCGGCCACAGGTCGGTCGATGACGCGTTCGTCCGAAGGTCGTGGGTCCACGGATCGGCCGGCAGGGCGATCGCCCGGCCCCCTGTCGCCGAGCGCAGGGTCGCGAGGAAACCCTCATTCGTGCCCAGGACGCGGTACTCGGCGGGCGTCGGGGCGACGAGCCCCAGGGTCCGGCCCAGGGCCGTCGACCCGGGCCGCGTCTGCGACACCCGGATCACGTACGCCCCCGGATCGATCTCTCCGAGCTCCACCTCGTAGACCCCGGGCGCGACCTGCGACAGCCCGAGCGCCTTCGACACGAGATCCGGCGTCGTGATCGCCACCGCGGTCGAGTAGAAGTCGCGCGGCGAGCCGTCCGCCCCGACGCTCTCGACGCGGAGCTTTGTGCGGTTGCCCTCGGTCACGAACGTCGCCTCGATCCCGCCCGTCTCCTCGCCCGGGAACGTCCACGAAACGAGCTGGCTGAAGAACTTGGAGAACCCGTTCCAGCCCAGCCAGCCCTTCGCCCAACGCCCGGTCGTGTCGGACGTCCAGGCAACCGAACGCCCGAGACCGTACTGCCACTGGGCGAGGAGCGGATCGTCGCGCGGAGTGACGAGGACGGTCTGGGCGGCGGCCTTGGCGGTGGTCCCGTTGTACCCGAGGAGCTGAGGCAGCGCGTCGAGGCCGCGCAGGATCGGCGACTGCGACGTCAGGATCGGATGGAACGGCTCCTCGACGATCTGCTGGCCCGCGACCTTCTGGGTCTCCTTCAGGAAGATGTCCGGGATGCTCGCCGGGTTCTCGGCTGCGTAGAAGCGCCCACCGCCCTGCTTCGCCAGTTTCGCCAGGAACGGATTCGCACCGCCGCCGGCCCCGACGGTCGAGAGGGTGATGCCGGCCGCCTTCATCCGGGCAATGATCGCGTCGTACTGGCCCGACGACGACCAGCCGTCGGTCAGGAGGATGATGTGGCGGCGAGTCGCGGCCGCCCCTTCGAGCGACTTCACCGCCTGATCCAATCCGGCGAAGATGTTCGTCTGGCCGAGCGGCTGGATCCCGCCCACGCTGCCGCGCAGGTCCGCGATCCCGCCGAGCGGCTGGGTCTGGACGACCCAGTGGGCGCTCTCGTCGAAAGCCACGACGCCGAGCTGGTCGCGGGCGGTCATCGCCGCCGCGGCCCGCAGGATCGCCTCCTTGCCGATGTCGACCTTGCGCACGCCGCCGATCCCCGAGCCGCCACCCCGGCCCCCGTTGAACGTGTTGCAGTGACAGGCGTCCATCGAGCCGGACTTGTCGATCACGACCACGAGCGCGACGTCGGGCTGCTTCTGCTGGTCCTTGACGCCCATGTCGACCGGCAGCGTCTCCTCGACCGGGGTGTCGGTGTAGCCGCCCGCGCCGTAGCTCTTCGGTCCGCCGATCATCACGAGGCCCCGGCCGAAGTCGCGGACGAACTGCTGGAGTCCGGTGAGCTGCGCGTCCGACAGGCGCAGCCGCGAGACATCGGCGAGGACGATCGAGTCGTAGGCGAGCAGGCCCTCGAGCGTGGATGGGAGTTGCTCCGGGATCAGCGTGTCGACCGTCTGGCGCTCGAGCCGCAGGGCGGCGACGAGCTCGGCGGCAACCTTCTCGTCACCGGCCAGGACGAGGACGCGCGGCTCGCCGTTGACGATCGTGTCCGAATCGGCCCGGTTGTTCTGGCTGAAGGTGTCGCGCCCGGCCTCGACGACGGCCCGGAACGTGTGGAATCCGGTCTCGGTCGGGTTGACGAGGAAGGTGACCCGGTTGCCGCCGGCCTCGAGATTGACGGACCTGACCGCGACCTGGCCGCCGTCGGCGAAGAGCCGGATCGTGGCCGGCTGAGCGACCGACGAGCGGACCTCGACGATCGCTTCGAGCTCCTCGCCGATCTTGGACGTGGACGGCGTCGTGAGTCGCTCGACGACGACCTCGTCGGCCGCCCCGAGGCCGATCGCCCGGGTCTCGATCTGGATTCCGCGGGCGGCGGCGAGGGCGGCCTCGCTCTGGCCGGAGCCCGTCGTGTCGTTGCCGTCGGACAGCAGCACGATCCGCTTCTGGGCATCGTCGGGGAAGAGCGCGGACGCCAGCCGGAGCGCCGCGCCGATGTCGGTCGCCGAGCGGACCGGCGTCGATGCGATCCGGTCGATCTCGCGGACGTCCTGGGGCAGGCGCTCGACGAGGGCGGCTCGGCCGAACCCGACGATGCCGGCGACGTCGCCCTCGGGCATGACCTCGAGGCTGTTCCGGATCCAGGCGAGGGCATCCTCGCGGCCGGCTGTCCCGACGGAGTCCGAGAGGTCGACGACGAAGACGGTGGCGAGGCGGTCGACGGGCAGGACGAGCCGGAATCCGGCCAGGGCGAGGACGAGCGCACCGAGGACGACCACCCGGACGCCCAGTGCGAGCCGGCGCCGGCCGAGTCCCACCCTCCGACGCGACGCGAGGTGCAGCCCGATCGTCAGCACGAGGGCCGGGATCAGCAGGAGCAGCGCGGTCGGGCTGTCGAAGCCGATGCCCATCAGGCGC
>JANLYK010000072.1:0-2806 GCA_031365595.1 Chloroflexota bacterium
GGCTGCCGCGATCGATCTGGCGGCCGTCGACAATGGTCGTGGCGGGCGAGGGGCCGGCGGAGCCCCGAGCGGACGGAGGGCGTCGATGAGCAGGGCGACGACAGCCGGATCGTCCGAGACGAAGCCGACGAACCGCTTGCCGGGCGTGGCTGCACCTCCCACGCCGAAGCTCGCTGGGTCGCCGAGCTCGTACGAAACGAACGCGAGCGGCTCGGGCCGGTCGGAGACGAGGAACCACTGGGCGTCGAGGCGGCTCGTGTCGCGGCGTGCCTCGCGGTAGTCGAGCTGGGCCAGTCGTGGATCACCGGGCCGCGGCCCGATGGCCCAGACCGTGACGTCCGTCCCGGCCTCGCGCAGATCGGCGTAGCGGTCCGCCTCGACGAGCAACTTCTCAACTCTCTGGAAGCCGACGAACAGATGGCCGCCGCGCGCCGCCCGCTCGATCTCGCGGGTCGTTCGAAGCATCGCCCGAGGGTCGTAGGTGAAGCTCGTCGCATCTGGGGCGCGTCCGAGCGCCTCCGCCAGGCGTCGTCCAATCTCGAAGATCCCGGCGTCTCCGGAATTGGAGGGATACGTCCAGTCCATCGCCATCATTCGGCTCCAAAAACCTCGTTTGGCCAGCGGCCGAGCTTGGTCGCAGCCGGGCGCTGCGAGCCTACAGCAGACGCCACGACCGAGGTTCGAGACGTGTGTGTCGCCGGCCGGGTATCGCAGGGAGCGGATCGCCGAACGGCCCCCGCCGAGCACGGTGAGGGCCATCTCGCGAGTCCGCCCGATCGGCCGAAATGCCGTCGGCCGTATCTCGACGAGCTACTCGGAGAAGCGCTCTTCCTGCCAGGGGTCGGCGTCGTTGTGATAGCCGTAGCGTTCCCAGAAGCCGAGCTGGTCGTGATCGAGGAATTCGAGGCCGCGGATCCACTTCGAGCTCTTCCAGAAGTACTTCTTCGGAATCACGAGGCGAAGCGGATAGCCGTGCTCCAGCTCGAGCGGCTCGCCGCCGAACGTGTCGGCGAGCAGGACGTCGTCATCGTCCAGGACGCTCAGCGGCACATTCGCGGTGTAGCCCTGCTCGGCATGCGAGACGACGTGGGTCGCGCGCGGCCGCACCTGGGCGAGGCGCAGGATCTCCTGGATGGGGACGCCCTCCCACTCCGTGTCGAGCTTCGTCCAGCGGGTCACGCAGTGGATGTCCGTCTTGACGCTCTTGCGGGGCAGAGCCTTGAACTGCTCCCAGGTCAGGGTGAGCGGGCTGTCCACCTCGCCGTAGATCTTGAAGTCCCAGGTCGAAAGGTCGGTCCGCGGCACCGAGCCGTAATGGAGGACCGGAAATTTGTCGGTCTTGTACTGGCCGGGCGGGATGCGCTCAGCGGTCGCGGGATCCATCTCCCGGCCGCCGAAGAGGCGTTCGAACATCGTGTCTCCGAGTCTGCGGGCAGGCGTCATCGTTGCACATCGGGCGGCGCCATCGATGTCGGACGGATGACGACGGCCCGCCGGCGGCGGCCGTCCGGCGGCGGCCCGCCGGCCGTCCGTCCCCTCCGGCGCGATCGGGTAGGCTTCCGCCTCGTGGACCGCCCAAGCGATGTCGCCTCCGGTGACGCCGGATCCGCTCCGCCCATCGACCGGCCGAAGGTCGTGATCGTCATGCCCGCCTACAACGCGGCCCGGACGCTCGAGCGGACCTACGCCGACATCCCCCACGAGATCGTCGACGCGATCATCCTCGTCGATGACGTGTCGCGCGACGAGACCGTCGAGGTCGCTCGCCAGCTCGGGCTCGACGTGATCATCCACCAGCAGAACCTCGGCTACGGCGGCAACCAGAAGACCTGCTACGAAGCGGCCCTCGGGCGCGGCGCCGACATCGTCGTGATGCTCCATCCCGACTATCAGTACGACGCCACCCGGATCCCGGAGCTGATCGCGCCGATCATCCGCGGTGAGAAGCACCTGATGCTCGGCAGCCGGTTCCTCGGCGACCCGATCGCCGGCGGCATGCCGAAGTGGAAGTACGTCGCTAATCGCTTCCTCACGATCGTCGAGAACGTCGCGTTCGGGCTCCGCCTCTCGGAGTACCACACGGGCCTGCGGGCCTACAGCCGGCGGCTTCTCGAGACGATCCCGTACGAGCTGAACAGCAACGACTTCGTGTTCGACCAGGAGCTGATCGCCCAGGTCGTGGCGGCGGGCATGGGCCGGCGGATCGGCGAGATCGCGGTCCCGACGCGCTATTTCGAGGAGGCGAGCTCCGTCGGGTTCAAGCGCTCCGTGGTCTACGGCACGTCGACGCTGCGGGTCGTGGCCCGCTACCTGCTCCACCGGATCGGCCTCCGGCGGAGCGCCCAGCTGACCGCCCGCCGTCCCCAGCCGCCGAACGCGGCCGGCTGAGCCGGCTTTTCGGACCTGATGCGCCGCGGCCCGCTCCTGCGCGCCCTCGTCGGCGGGGTCATCTCGATCGCGGCCCTGTGGTTCGTCCTCCGCGGCACGGACGTCTCGCGGACCGCCGATCTCCTCGGCCGGGCGGACCTCCGCTGGGTCGCGCTCGCGGCGACGTTCATGACGATCGACCTGGCGTTCCGGGGCCTGCGCTGGCAGCGCCTGCTCCGGCCGATCGCCGCCGTCCGCTACCTGCCGATGTTCGGCTACCTGATGATCGGCTACCTCGCGAACAACATCCTGCCGGCCCGCCTCGGTGAGCTGGTCCGGAGCCACTACCTCGGTGACCGCGAGGGGATCAGCCGGGCGTCGGCCCTCGGGACCGTCGTCGTCGAGCGCGTCGTCGACCTCGTGGCGTGCGTCGCGATCG
>JANLYK010000352.1:0-1689 GCA_031365595.1 Chloroflexota bacterium
GTCGACGTCCGGGGCCCGGAAGATGATCGCCCAGAGGTAGATGAAGATCACCTCGATGTCGAAGGCGACGAACAGCAGGGCGTAGATGTAGAACGACAGGCCGAACCGGCCGTGGGTGTCGCCATACGTGTCGATGCCGGACTCGTAGGGAAGGCCCTTGTGGACGTCACCGCGGTTGCGATGGGTGATCAGCCAGGACGCCCCGATCGTGAGGACCACGAACGAGATGCCGGCGATCAGGAACCCCACGATGTACCAGATGTTGGTCACGTCGACGGACTCTCCCGGTTGGGCTGCGGGCCGGCCCCGTCCGGTTGAGCTCCGGACTGTCCCACCCCTGCGCGCGGAAGGGTCCACGCGGCGCTCGTCACGCGCGGCCATTCTAGCAGCGGAACCTGTTCGGCCACTGCCGTTGGCGGGCTCGGGCGGGACGCGTCGGACGCCGTCGGCGAGAGCACGGCCGGAGGCCGCGACGAGGGTCGGACCGAGGGCTCCGCGCCGGTCTGTTGACCGGGCGAGCGACCCCGAATGGGCCGGCGACGAGAGGGATCGGGGAGCGGATCGTGCCGAGCGCGCGTGCCAGTTCACGATCCGCTCCCCGGCGGTGTGCCCCGTTGCCGGGAACGTGCGGAGCGTCGTCCTCGCGGGGGTCCCGCGGCAATAGGGCGTTCGCCCTAGTCGGCCGGCGTGCCGCCGACGTCGGCCCGCGCCTCGGCCCGGCGCGCTCCAGTCGGCCCGCCCCTCGGCCGGCGGGCCCGCGCCCGTCGGCCCCGCTCCCGTCGGCCCCGCTCCCGTCGGCCCCGCTTCCTCCGGCTCCGACTTGCCAAATGAATCTCACGCGAACGTTAGGCAGCCGCGGGTCGTCTTGTGATCGCTGTGGGGTACATCTGACAACTCGACCGGCACACCTCACGCTTGGAGCGACGTCCGGCCGGCCGAGACTCGCCGCCAAATGGCCGCCTGAGATCCGTTTGACAAGTCGTCACGCCCGGCCCTGGCACGCCCCGGCCCCGGCGGCTCAGGCGTCCCCCCGTTCAAAACCGGGCAGCGCCACGTCCGCAGGCAGGTCGCGGGCGAACGCCTGAACCCGGAACCGGCCCATCGCGCCCGGGTCGATCATCCGGACCAGGGCCGAGCGCGCCTCGAGGTATGTCTGGAGGGTCGCGCCGGCCCGGGTCTGCTCGGCAACGAGGAGCTCGCCCGCGCCCAGTCGGCTGAGGAAGTCGGCCTGGGTCGTCGAGCCGACGAGGGTCAGGCCGGCCCGGGCGGCGGCGCGCTCGACGGCCGTGAGATCGACATGGGCGGTCAGGTCCTGCCGACCGATCGCGCGATACGGATCCTCGCCGACCTGATGGCCAAGGTACGTCGCGAGGGTCCCGGCGAACCGACGGCGCGGGTCGTAGAGATCCGCCGCGGGGTATCCGTAGTCGATCAGCAGAAGGACGCCCCGCCCGAGGCCTGGCGCCGCGCGCTCGATCCAGTGGTCGACCGCCAGGCAGACCTCCGCCCGCTGGCCGTCCTCGAGGATGATCGACTCGGCCGTCAGCTGATCGGCCAGGGCGGGCGTGCTCGGGGCGGCCTCGATATCGACCGGCGCCCCGTCAGGCCCGAGGCCGACGAGGATCTCGCAAAGGGCCGTGCCGCGCTGGACGATCCGGTGCGTCGGCAGGGCATCGAGGACTTCGTTCG
>JANLYK010000088.1:0-3255 GCA_031365595.1 Chloroflexota bacterium
GAGGCCCACTTCGAGGGCTTCGGCGACAAGCCCTCCTTTGCCGACGTCCTGCCCCTCGCCCGGTTGATCACCGACGCGTACCTCGACGGGACGTACAACCGGGTGGACATCGTCTACAGCCTGTTCGTCTCGACCCTCGCCCAGAAGCCGTCAATGATCGAGCTCCTGCCGGTCGAGCCGCCCGAGGACACCGAGGGCATCCCGGGTAACCAGATCATCTTCGAGCCGAGCCCAGGGGCCGTCCTCGAGAAGCTCCTGCCGCGCTACGTCGCGACCCGCCTGTTCCAGGCGGTGCTCGAGAGCAAAGCGAGCGAGGAGTCGAGCCGGATGGTCGCGATGAAGAACGCGACCGAGAACGCCGATGAGCTCATCGAGGACCTGACCCTCTCCTACAACAAGGTTCGTCAGTCCAACATCACCCGCGAGATGATCGAGATCGCGTCCGGCGCCAAGGCCGGTTGACGCGAGCAGGAGGCAACATCCCCATGGCGAGCGCCGCACCGGCCGCGATCGGCCACGTGATCCAGATCACGGGCCCCGTCGTCGACATCGAGTTCCCCGCCGGCCAGCTGCCGGCGATCTACAACGCGGTCGCCATCCAGCGGCCCGGCCAGCCCGATCTCGTCTGCGAGGTCCAGCAGCACCTCGGCAACAACTGGGTCCGGGCCGTCGCGATGACGACGACCGACGGCCTCGCCCGCGGCGTCGACGTCCTCGACACCGGCGGCCCGATCTCGGTCCCGGTCGGCGAAGTGACCCTCGGGCGGGTGTTCGACGTGCTCGGCAACGCGATCGACGGCAAGGAGCCGGTCTCGCGCGCGAAGACCCTCCCGATCCATCGCTCGGCCCCGGCGTTCGACCAGCAGACCACCGAGGTCGAGGTCTTCGAGACCGGCCTGAAGATCATTGACCTGATCTGCCCGTTCAAGAAGGGCGGCAAGATCGGGATCTTCGGCGGCGCCGGCGTCGGCAAGACCGTCATCATCCAGGAGCTGATCAACAACGTCGCCCAGGAGCACGCCGGCGTGTCGGTGTTCGCCGGTGTCGGCGAGCGCTCGCGCGAAGGCAACGACCTGATCCACGAGATGACCGAGTCGGGCGTCATCAAGAGCACGGCCTTCGTGTTCGGCCAGATGAACGAGCCGCCCGGCGCCCGCCAGCGGGTTGGGCTGACCGGCCTGACGATGGCCGAGTACTTCCGCGACGAGGAGGGCAAGGACGTCCTCCTGTTCATCGACAACATCTTCCGCTTCACCCAGGCCGGGTCCGAAGTGTCGGCGCTCCTCGGCCGGATGCCGTCCGCGGTGGGTTACCAGCCGAACCTGGCGACCGAGATGGCCGCCCTCCAGGAGCGGATCACCTCGACGAAGAATGGCTCGATCACTTCGCTCCAGGCGGTCTTCGTCCCGGCCGACGACTACACCGACCCGGCCCCGGCGACGACCTTCGCCCATCTCGACTCGACGATCCGCCTCGAGCGCTCCATCGCCGAGCTCGGCATCTACCCGGCGGTCGATCCGCTGACCTCGACATCGCGCGTTCTCGACCCGAACGTCGTCGGCCAGGAGCACTACGACGTCGCCCAGGAGACGAAGCGCGTCCTCCAGCGCTATCGCGATCTCCAGGACATCATCGCGATTCTCGGGGTCGACGAGCTGTCGGCCGAGGACAAGGCGGTCGTCGGCCGGGCGCGTCGCCTCCAGCGGTTCGCCAGCCAGCCGTTCACGGTTGCCGAGGTCTTCACCGGGCGCCCCGGCGCCTACGTCTCGATCAAGGACACCGTGGCGAGCTTCAAGGAGATCCTCGAGGGCAAGGTCGATGACCTGCCCGAGCAGGCCTTCTTCCTGGCCGGCGCCATCGACGATGTCCGCAAGAACGCCGAGATCCTGGCTGGCTGAGATGCCCCTGCAGCTCGAGATCGTCACCCCGGAGAAGCTCGCCTACCAGGACGAGGTCGACAGCGTCGTCCTGCCCGGCAGCGAGGGCGAGCTCGGCGTGCTACCTCACCACGCGCCGCTCGTCTCGACCCTCGGGGCGGGTGAGCTGCGCCTCCGGAAGGGTGGCCAGGAGGAGTCCTTCGCGATCGTCGGCGGGTTCCTCCAGGTGCTGCCCGACAAGGTCGTCGTGATGGCCGAGACCGCTGACATGGCGTCCGAGATCGATCTGGAGAAGGCCCAGGAGGCGCGACGCCAGGCCGAGCAGGCGCTCGAGGGTGGGTTTGTCGAGGGCGCCGACCTGGCTGCGGCCCGGGCGTCGCTCCAGGCCGCCCTGATCCGCATCCGGGTCGCCGAGCGTCGCCATCGCGAGGGACCCCGTCGTCGGGTCTAGGTCATGAAGGCAATCCATGGCTGACGCACGGCCCTTCCACTGGGAATTCGTTCCCGAGCAAGTGACCCGCGAGGTCTTCAAGATCGAGGGCGGCGTGCCCCTGCACGGCGAAGTGCCGATCAGCGGCTCCAAGAACGCCGCCCTGAAGATGCTCGCCGCGGCGACCCTGACCGGCGAACGCTGCCGGTTCACGAACGTGCCCGAGATCGAGGATGTCCGGGTCATGGCCGAGACCCTCCAGGACCTCGGCGTCGTCGTCGACCATCCCGAGCCCAATGTCTACGAGATCGCCTCGGGCGACGTCGAGTGGCTGTTCGTGCCCCTCGAGGCGGCGGCCAAGATGCGCGCGTCGTTCATGCTCCTCGGACCGCTCCTGACCCGGTTCGGGCGGGTCATCATCTCGAACCCGGGCGGCGACCGGATCGGACGACGCCCCGTCGACCTCCATGTCGAGGCGATGCGGACCCTCGGGGCGACGATCGAGTACCGCAACGGCTACTACTTCGCGACGGCCCCGGGGAGGCTCCGCGGGACGGAGATCCGCTTCCCGTTCGTGTCGGTCATGGGCACCGAGAACGCGATGCTCGCGGCGACCCTGGCCGACGGCCACACGGTCATCCGTCCGGCCGCCCAGGAGCCGGAGGTCGACGACCTGATCCTGTTCCTCCAGAAGATGGGCGCGGAGATCGAGCGGACCTACCCCGACACGATCGAGGTCCGCGGCAAGCGCCGCCTGCGCGGCGCCGACCATCACGTGATCCCCGATCGGATCGAGGCCGGCACGTTCGCCGTCGCCGGCGCGGTCACGGGCGGTGAGGTGACCCTGACCGGTGCCCCGTGCGCGCACATGACCGCGTTCCTCGACGTTCTCGAGCGAACCGGCGTCAGCGCCCGCTGCGAGGGCGACCGGATCGAGATCGACGGCCG
>JANLYK010000101.1:0-1911 GCA_031365595.1 Chloroflexota bacterium
GCTACGGCGTCCAATCGATCTTCGGGAGCACGCCGATCCCGACCTCCGATCCGCGCTACCCGAAGTACTTCGGCTGCGGCGTCATCAACGCCGAGGCAGCGGTCCTCGGCCTGGGGCCGCCGCCCCCGCCGAACAACCCGCCGAACGCAGTCGCGGACGACCTGCCGGCGACCGAGGACACCCCGATCGACCTGGCGGTCCTCGCCAATGACACCGACGCAGACGGCGACGCGCTCACGGTGACGGGCGTGACTGACCCGACCCACGGCCTGGCGAGCGTCAACGCGAACGGGACGATCCACTACGTGCCGGACGCGAACTACTTCGGGGACGACGATTTCGCCTACACGATCTCCGACGGTCGGGGCGGGTCCGCCACGGCGACGGTCACGGTTCGGGTCCAGGCTGCCCCGGACGCTCCGTCTGCAATCAACGACACGGCCACGACCAACGAGGACACCCCGGTCGACATCGCCGTCCTTGCCAACGACAGCGACCTCGACGGCGACGCCATCACGGTGACGGGCGTCAGCGCCGCGGTGAAGGGCACCCCGACGGTCAACCCGGACGGCACCGTCCGGTTCGTTCCGGCCGCCAACGCGGTCGGCGATGCCTCCTTTGAATACACGATCTCGGACGGAACCGGCCGCACCGCCAGCGCCTCGGTGTACGTCAGCCTGAACCCCGTAAACGATGCCCCGGTCGCGGGCAACGACAGCGCGACGACCGGCCAGGGCGTTCCGATCACGATCAGCGTCCTGACCAACGACACGGACGTCGAGGGCTCGGCGCTGAGCGTGGCAAGTGTCAGCAATCCCGCCCACGGAACCGTGGTCGTGAATGCCAATGGCACGATCACCTACACCCCGGTCGCCGCCTACAGCGGGCCCGACGCCTTCGGCTACAGCGCGACCGACGGATCGGCAGTCAGCAACGTCGCGACCGTCTCGATCACGGTCACGCTCGCGCCGCCGCCCAACCCGTTCCACGTCGGCGACCTCGATCGGCTGGGCACGAACGCCGGCAAGACGTGGACAGCCAAGGTCACCATCCGGATCGACTCGGCGACGCACGCGGGGCTGAGCGGCGCGGTCGTCTCCGGTACCTGGAGCGACGGCGCGAGTGGCACAGGCACCTGCACGACTGCGACGAACGGGACGTGCTCGATCCAGAAGACGAAGCTGTCGCGAACCGCGGTGGCGAGCGTCCGGTTCACGGTCACCGGCGTGACCTTGACTGGCGGAACCTACACGCCAAGCGCCAACCACGATCCCGACGTACCCGTCGACAGCGACGGGACGACGATCCTCATCCTCCGGCCGGCGTAATCGCCTGACGGAGCTGGTCGCGAAGGGCGGCCGGCTCCGTCACGGGCAAGCGGCACGTGAACCCGCGGCAGACGTAGGCCGTCGGGCGGCCGTCGATGGCCACCCGGTCCGCGAGGATCGGGATCGCCGACGTATCCGGGTCGGCCGAGATCGCCACGACCAGGTCCGCCCGGCCACCGGTCCGGGCTTCGTCGAGGAGGGCGAGGGTCGCCGGGTCATCGGGCGCGCCGACGATCGCGAGCTCGACGATCCCGTTGACCGCGAGCTCCGCCGCCGACAGCCAGTTCGCGAACCCGGTCGGGTAGCGGCCGAGGAACGCTCCGACGCTTCCGAGCGCGCGATCCGCGGCCTCGCGGTAGCGCGCCTCTCCCGTGAGCGCAGCCAGCCGGACGAGGACGAGGGTCGCCATCGAGCCGCCGGCCGGCGTCGCGTTGTCCTGCGGATCCTTCGGCCGGGTGACGAGCGCCTCGTGGTCGTCGGCCGTGTCGAAGAAGCCGCCGGCGTGGTCGCTGAAGTGGTCCAGGATCGCGTCGGCGAGCTCGCGGGCGGTGACGAACCAGCGCTCGTCGAACGTCGCTTCGTA
>JANLYK010000112.1:0-2914 GCA_031365595.1 Chloroflexota bacterium
CTGCGCCTCGCCTTCGACGAGCTGCTCGCGCTCCAGCTCGGAATGGTCGGACGGCGCCGCCAGCGCGGCCGCGACGCCGCTCGCCCGATCCCGACGGACGCCGCGACCGATGCCGCCCTGCGCGATTCGCTGACCGCCTCGATCGGGCGGAAGCTCGGCCACGACGTCACGCTGACCGCCGACCAGGACACTGCGATCACCGCGATCCGCGCCGACCTCGCCGCCGAGACACCGATGCTCCGGCTCCTCCAGGGCGACGTCGGGAGCGGCAAGACCGCGGTCGCGGCGTGGGCATTGGCTGCCGCGGCCCGGAACGGCCTGCAGGGCGCCCTCCTCGCCCCCACCGATCTGCTCGCCCGGCAGCACCATTCGACCCTGGCCGGCCTCCTCGAGGACGCGGGCGTTCCGGTCGAGTTGCTCACCGGCTCGCAGACCACGGCCCAGGCCCGGCGGACCCTGGAGCTGGTGAAGTCCGGCCAGGCCCCCGTCGTCGTCGGGACCCACGCCCTCATCCAGGACCGGGTCGAGTTCGCCGCGCTCGGCGTCGTCGTCATCGACGAGCAGCACCGGTTCGGGGTCGAGCAACGCGGCCAGCTCGAGGCCAAGGCCGGCGGCCATGCTCCGCACGTCCTGTTGATGACGGCCACCCCGATCCCGCGCACGCTCGGCCAGGTGCTCTACGCGGACCTCGACGTGTCGGACCTGCGAACGCCGCCGGAAGGCCGCATTCCGATCCGGACCGGGATCCGCCACCCGGACGCGCTGCGCCAGACCTGGGAGCGGGTCCGGGCCGAGGCGGCGGCCGGCAACCGGACGTTCGTCGTCGTTCCGCTCATCGACGAGGCCGAGCCTGGCGACGACGACAGGGCGACCGCCAACCCAACGATCTTCGACTCGTCGGCGCCCGC
This sequence comes from Chloroflexota bacterium, assembly GCA_031365595.1. Taxonomy (GTDB): domain Bacteria; phylum Chloroflexota; class Limnocylindria; order Limnocylindrales; family CSP1-4; genus CF-46. The sequence continues at coordinate 909 of JANLYK010000112.1, forward strand.
CGCCGCGCCCGAGTCCGTACGCCTGCGCGAACTGCTCGGGCCGCTCCGGGTCGGGATGGTCCACGGCCGGATGAAGCCGGCCGACCGCGACGCGGAGATGTCGCGCTTCCGCGACGGCGAGCTCGACGTCCTCGTCGGGACGACCGTGATCGAGGTCGGGGTCGACGTCCCGGAGGCGACGATGATGATCATCGAAGGTGCCGACCGGTTCGGCCTCGCCCAGCTCCACCAGCTCCGCGGCCGGGTCGGACGGGGAACGGTCGAGAGCTTCTGCGTTCTGGTCTCGGACTCGACCGACGAGACCGCCCAATTCCGGCTCAAGGCCGTGGCCGAGATCCGCGACGGGTTCGAGCTCGCCGAGAAGGACTTCGAGCTGCGCCGCGAGGGCGACGTCCTGGGCCTCGTTCAGAGCGGTCTTCCGCGGTTGCGCGTCGCGTCGCTCCAGAACCGCGAGCATGTCGCCCTTGCCAGGCACGCCCGGGATCATGCCGAGGCACTGCTCGATCCGGGCGGCCGGCTCGGACCGGAGGCAGCATCGCTCCTACGCGAGCTGGAGCGTGGCTGGCTCGCCCGCGTCTGGGCCGGCGAGCCGGCGAGCGGCGCGTGAGCGCGACTCGTGGCTGACGCCGGCCGGGTCATCGCCGGCTCGGCGAAGGGCATCCGCCTCCGCGCCCCGGGCCCCGGCACGCGTCCGATCGCGGACCGGGTGAAGCAGACGCTGTTCGCGATCCTCGAGCCCGAGCTCGACGGCGCCCACGTCCTCGACCTGTTCGCGGGCAGCGGGGCGGGCGGGATCGAGGCGCTCTCGCGGGGCGCCGCGTCGGCGGTCTTCGTCGAGAAGGACCAGGGCGCGGCGGCCGTGATCGACGCCAACCTCCGGGCCGCCAGCCTGGCCGGGCCGGCCGCGACGGTCGTGCGCTGGGACGTCGTGCGCTGGCTCACCGAAGCGAACCCCGAAACGAGCCAGGCCTTCGACCTCGTGCTCGTGGACCCGCCCTATGCCGAGACGGAGCTGCTGGGGCGCGTGCTCGATCTCCTCGGCGGCCCCATGGCCCGGCTCGCGGCCGACGCACGGGTCGTTGCCAAGCACTTCTGGCGCGACAGACCCCCCGACCGGGTCGGTATGCTGGCGGCCGAGCGCGATCGGCGGTTCGGGGAGACGGCGCTGACCTTCTATCGACGGACCACGAGCGAGGAGAGCGGATGACGATCGCGGTCTACCCGGGCTCGTTCGACCCGATCACGAACGGCCACCTCGACGTCATCGCCCGGGCAGGAGCCGCGTTCGACCGGGTCGTCGTCGCAGTCCTCGCGAACCCGAAGAAGCAGGCGATGTTTCCCGCCGCGGAGCGCGTGTCGATCATCCGGACCGCGCTCGACGAGGCCGGCCCGGCGATCCCTGCCGGCCGGATCGACGTCGAGTCGTTCGAGGGCCTCACGGTCGACCTGTGCCGGCGCCTCGAGGCCCGGTTCATCGTCCGCGGCCTCCGCGCGATCAGCGACTTCGAGACCGAGATGCTCCTCGCCCACAACAACCGGCGCCTGGCCCCGGACGTGGACACCGTCTTCTTCATGACCGCGATCGAGCACAGCTACGTGGCCTCGTCGCTGGTCAAGGAGATCGCGACATTCGGCGGCGACGTGTCGGCGATGATCCCGCCAGCCGCCGCCGCCGCCTTGGAGCTGGCGCTCCGGGCCGGCTGAGACGAACCGGGGGAGGGGACGATGAGCGGTTCCGGCGGGGAGGCGGGCGCGACCACCGCGGTCATCGAGACGAGTGGATTGGTGAAGCGCTTCGCCGACGCGAACGCGGTCGCCGGGATCGACCTGTCCGTCCCGGCCGGCGGCGTGTACGGCTTCCTCGGCCCGAACGGCGCGGGCAAGACGACGACGATCCGGATCCTCGTCGGGCTGCTCTGGCCGACCCGCGGCTCGAGCCGGATCTTCGGCGAGGCAATCGAGCCCGGGGCGCCGGTCCTGGGCCGGGTCGGATCGCTGATCGAGCG
>JANLYK010000148.1:0-2085 GCA_031365595.1 Chloroflexota bacterium
CCCCACGACACGTCGCTGATCGCGGCCGGCCTGAAGCGGTACGGGTTCGACGAGGAGTCGAACCGGCTCGTGGGCCACGTGTTCCAGGCGGCCCAGCATTTCCCCGACTACCGCCTGCCCGAGCTGTTCTGCGGCTTCGACCGCGACCAGTCCCCGCTGCCCGTGCCCTACCCGGTCGCCTGCTCACCACAGGCCTGGGCCGCCGGTGCGTCGTTCCTGTTCCTCGAGACGCTCCTTGGGCTCCGCCCGCACGCGGCGACGGGCGAGCTGGAGCTTCTCCATCCGAACCTGCCCGACTGGATCGGCAAGGTGACCCTGACCAACCTCCGGATCGGCGATGCCTCGGTCGACCTGCTGTTCCACCGCTGGCGGGGCACGACGTCGGCCGAGGTCCTGCGCAAGGTCGGCGACCTGTCGGTCACGATCCGGCTTTGATCGCCGGCGCCCCGTGACGACGATCCAGGACTGCATCGCGGAGGCGACCGGTCGCCTTCGAGCGTCAGGGTCGGAGACCGCGCGGCTCGATGCCGAGCTTCTTCTCGGCTGGGCGATCGGGCAGGATCGAACGGCGGTGATCGCCCACTCGGGCGCGCCGGTCGGGGCCGACGCCCAGGCCCGGTTCGAGGCGGCCGTCGTCCGCCGCGCGGCCGGCGAGCCGGTCGCCTACATCCGCGGCATCAAGGAGTTCCACGGCCTGGCCTACGCGGTCGACGACCGGGCGCTGATCCCGCGTCCCGAGACCGAGGCCCTCGTCGATCTCGCGATCGGCGAGGTGATGACCCGTCTCGCGGCCCGGCCGGGCGAGGCGGGCGGTGACACGGACGCGGGCGGCGACCCGATCCGGATCGCCGACGTGGGCACCGGCAGCGGGGCGATCGCGGTGGCCCTCGCGGTCGCGCTCCGCAAGCGACGGGTGGTGATGGGCCGGAACGTGACGATCGTCGCGACCGAGGTCTCGCCCGAGGCGCTCGATCTCGCCCGCGAGAACGCGGTCGCGCATGCCGCGGCGGACGGGATGCGGTTCATCGAGGCGGACCTGTTTCCGCCGGTCCGTCCCGACGACAACGCCCCGTTCGATCTGATCCTGGCCAATCTGCCCTACGTCCGCACGGACGCGATCGCCGGCCTGCCGATCGCGACCTCATTCGAGCCTCGCCTGGCGCTCGACGGCGGCGCCGAGGGCCTCGACGTCGTCCGGGCATTGCTCGAGCGTCTTCCCGATGCCCTGACCGAGGACGGGGTCGCCCTGTTCGAGATCGGCGCCGATCAGGGCGCGAGCGCACCCGATGCCGTGGCGGCGGTCCTGCCCGGCTGGTCGTCGGCGGTCGAGCCGGATCTGGCCGGGCTGCCGCGCGTCCTCCGGGTCGAGCGGTCATGAGCGCCGAGCGGGGCGCCCTCGCCGACGCCGAGGTGGCGCACGGGCGCCCAGCGCCGGAATTCCCGATCGGGCTGATCGCGCTCGACCTCGACGGGACCCTGATCGGCGAGGACCTCGAGCTCGGGCCGCGGATCGTGGCGGCCATCCTGGCCGCCCGCGAACGCGGCGTCGCGGTCTCGATCGTGACCGGCCGGATGACGACGAGCGCCCTGCCGTTCGCGCGCAGGCTCGGGCTCGTCGATCCGATCGTGGCGTATCAGGGCGCTTTGGTGCGAGCCCTCCCGCCACCGGATGTGGACCCGCGGCTCGGTCGGATCCTGGCCCACAGGCCGCTCGCGGCAGACGCGGCCCGCGATGTCATCGCCTGGTCGAAGGAAGTCGGGCTGGAGCCGCACGTCAATCATCTCGAACGGTTCGTGATCCAGGCCGACGACCCGCGGGCCGAGGACTACTCGACGTTCCTCGGCGCCCGGGCGGAGATGGTCGACGATCTCCGCGCGTGGCTCTGCCACCCGGTCTCGAAGGTGATCTCGGTCGCCGCAGCGTCCGATCCGATCCCGGAATCGATCCTCGCCGAGGGCCGTCGCCGGTTCGCCGGTCGGGCCGCCGTGACAATCAGCCATCCGCGGTTCCTGGAGTTCCTGGCACCGGGCGTGTCGAAGCTGGTCGGGGTCCGTCACCTCGCCCGCCGGGCCGGGGTTCCGCTC
>JANLYK010000161.1:0-3441 GCA_031365595.1 Chloroflexota bacterium
GCCGGCGACCTCGACGGTCCCGCCCTTGTTCATCCCGATCAGGCCGTCCTTGTGGGCGTAGTTCCGGCCGAGCCACAGGCTCAGCTCGTGAACGCACGGCCAGATCGGCCGGGTCCGGCTGGCCACCAGAAGCGCATCGCCAAAGTGATCGGAGTGGCCGTGGGTTACGAGCATCAGGTCGCAGCGCTCCACGGTCGTTGCCGAGCGCGGGCTCGACGGGTTGGAGAACCAGGGATCGAGCAGGACCGTCTTGCCGCCCGGTGTCCGGACCTCCCAGCACGAGTGACCGAACCAGGTGATCGTGGTCGAGCCGTCCAGGGCCATGGGATGGGTCCTCCAGCGTGCGGGGCGTGGGTGTCGCCTGTCGGTTGCCGATCTCCCGCCGATCGGCCGGGCCCCAATCTTCGTCGAACGGAGTGGCCGCGTGCCTCGGCTACACTCGGCCGGTGCCCGCCGAACGGATCGCCGAGAACCTTGCGTTCATCAACTGGACCGTCCTGACGGGCCTGGCGATCGGCTCGTTCGCGGCCGTCGTCCTCGCGAGACTGCGGACCGAGGCCACGCGCGGCTTCCTGGCCTTCACCGCCGCCTGCTCGGTCGCCATCGGGATCCTCGCCTTCCTGTCCGACCAGGCCCTGCCGACCGCCGTCGCCGGCACGCCGATCCGGATCGATCCCGCATTCGACCTGCCGCGCCGGATCGCGCTCGGAGTCTTCGTCGCCCTTGCGGCCGTCTATGTCGTTGCCCTCGCCCGTCGCCGGCGGGCGCCGTGGCTGGCAGCTGCCGCTCTCGGGGCCGCCGGGGCAACCCTCGCGTTCGGGGCATTGGGCTGGGGCGGCGGCTCGTGGTTCGCGATCCCGCTCCTCCTCCAGCTCGCCGTCCTCACCGTGGCCACCGGCGGTGTCTTCGCGGCGATGATCCTCGGCCACTGGTACCTCGTGACCCCCAAGCTGCCCGAGGCCCCGCTGATCCTGATCTCGCGAGCGCTGCTCGCGATCGTCGGCCTCCAGGTGGCGCTGTTCGCGGTCTGGGTGTCGACGGGCGCCGGACCCGGTGGCGGCGGACCGTTCGCCGTCCTCGTCGGGCCGTGGGCGCTCTTCGTCTGGCTGCGCCTGATCGTGGGCCTGATCTTTCCGCTGATCGTGTCGTGGGCGGCGGTCCAGACGGCGCGCAGCCGATCGATGGAGTCGGCGACCGGGCTGCTGTACATCAACGTCGGGACGATCGCCGCGGGCACGATCCTCGCGGCCGGCCTGTACTTCGGGGCCGGACTGCTCGTCTGATGCACATCCGCGTTCGCCTCTTCGCGATCCAGCGCGAGCTCGCGGGAGCGCGTGAGGTACGTCTCGACCTGCCGCCCGGCGCAACCGTCGAGGATGCCTGGACCGCCATCGTTGGCCGCGTCCCGGTGCTCGCGCCCGGCCGCGCATCGTTGCGCTTCGCCCGGAACGGCGACTACGCGGAGCCCGGAACGGCGCTCGACGACGGCGACGAGGTCGCATTCATCCCACCGGTCAGCGGCGGCTCGGGGGAAGCGGACGACAACGCCGAAGACGGCCACCAAACGCGACGCATCCTCGAGCTCCACGAGGCGCCACTTCCGGCGACGATCCTGGCCGACCTCGAAGCGCGCCTCGCGACCGACGAGGACGGCGCCGTCGTCGGGTTCGTCGGACGGACGCGGGTGACGCCGGGCACGCCGGCACCTGGCCAGGAGGCCGAGGCCGCGCGGCACGAAGGCCGCGCCGTCGAATCGCTCGAGTACGAGGCCCACGACACGATGGCAATCCGGGTCCTGGCCACGATCGCCGACGAGATCGCCGAACGATTCGGCGTGGACCGCCTCGCGATTGTCCATCGGACCGGCGCGGTACCGCTCGGCGAAGCGAGCATCGTCGTCGTCGCGGTCGCCGCCCATCGTGACGCGGCATTCCAGGCGGCCCGCTACGCGATCGACGAGACCAAAGCCCGAGCGCCGATCTGGAAGGCCGAGCAGTTCGCCGACGGCCAGGTCTGGATCGGCACGCCGGCCCGGAGCGGCCCGGCCGAGGGGTGAGCGTGCGGCGGCGCGCCGTCTGAGGCCATACTGCGGGGGATGGCCGCCGACCTCGGACCCCTCGATCGCATCGCCGAGCGCGCGGAGTCGCTGGCCGGCGCCTGGGCGGCGCGCGCCCGCGCATCGACGACCGTCGGGCGCGAGCGCGCGCTCCTCCGGATGTTCGGGGTCAGTGGCCTCGACGGGGCGGGCCGGCCGCTTGCCTGGGCCGTCGTCGATCGCTACCTGGCCGGCGGCGCGGATCGGCTCGGTGGCGGGATCGTCCTGCCGTTCGCGATGGCCCTCGCCGAGTATGACGTTGGCCCCCAGCGGCTGGCCCTCGACGTCGCCTCGGGCGCGGTCGACCTGGGCATGGAGGCCGCCCTCCTCAGCGAGCCGGATCGACGCGTCATTGCCGAGGACGAGGCGAGCCGTCTCGTTGCCGCGGCGATCGAGCGCATCGACGCCAACCGGACGGCCCGGACCGAGCTGATCGCGATGCTCGGCGAACCGCCACGGCCCTGGATCGGCGCCGGGATTGCGGAGCCCGACCTGGCGGGCGCCCTGACCGAGGGCCGTGCGGCCGTCGACGCAGACGCGGACTTCCTCCAGGTCGAGGTGCCGATCGGCCGTGAGCTCAGCGAGCGCCTGCGCCTGGCCGGCCGCGACGCCCCGATCTGGCGGCCACGGGCCGGTGCCGAGATCCCCGACCCCGAGCTCCTCGACATGGCCCCGGTCGGCAGCCAGCGGGCGCTCGCGAGTCTCCGGCGTGACCTCGACGAGGCAGCCGCCCAGCGTCGGGCGTACGTTCGGCTCGGGATCGTCCCGCCGCCGCTCGGGATGCCCGAGAGCGCGATCGTCGCGGGCTTCGAGCGGATCGACGTCGCGGTGTCCGACCCGCTCGCGGAGATCGCCGACGGCCACGTTGCGCCGGACCGCGCGCTCGCCGACCATGCTTTCGGCCAGGCGATCCTCGCCCGGGCTGGCGTGGTGGTCGCGATCGGGCCCGGGCCCCTCGTCGTCGGGCCGGACATCGCCCGGGGAATCCCATCGAGTCCTGCCTCGCGCGCCGGCCGCGCCCTGGCGCTCCAGGTCCTCGCGGTGGCGATCGCTCGCGGCAATGGCCTGTCGGACGATCAGATGGTCGTCGGCGGCCTGACGTCGTGGCTCGTCGGCGAAAGTGATCCCGTCGCGTTCGCGGCAGGCGAGATCGTACTGCGCCGGGCACTCCTGCCACAGATCGGGCTGGTGTTCGACGAGCCGGTGACCGACAGCCGGGCGACCGCCGAACTCTGGCCGGCCCTCGTCGCCGCCCTCCAGCCGAGCGGCGCGACGACCGCGGTGATCCGGCGCGGGCCGAGCGCGCGGACGCTCAGAATGACCCGGGTCGCCGCCGGAGTGGCGTC
>JANLYK010000178.1:0-1862 GCA_031365595.1 Chloroflexota bacterium
CCGACCTCAGCAGTCCGAGCGCGGCGCGTTCGCGTTCGCGATCAGGCGGGCCAGGACGGCCGGATTCGCCGGCAGCTCGAAGTGGTTCACGCCCGGGCTGTCCGTCAGGCTGAAGTGGTGGCAGGTCATGCCGGCCCACACTGCCACCGCGTCGTTCGTCAGGTCCTCCTGGTTGACGTCGCCATCGCGCGTCAGGAACTCAGTCGTTCCGACCACCTGCTGACCGATCGTCAGGTCGGTCAGGCCGAGCCCAACGAGCGTCTCGAGCCCCGATCCCTTCTCGGCGTAGACATCGACGTTCGGGAAGTGAGCCGGGTCGGCGAACGGGACGCCGCCGATGTACGCCTCGCCGATCGGGATCGCCCACGGGATGCCGGCGTCGGCGAAGAGGGTGGGATAGTCCTCCGGCGTGTAGTCGGTGCCGGTCGACTGGTCGCGGATCACGACCTCCTGATCGCCGAAGATCCTGGGGTCCGACGCGGTGACGAACGTCGATGGGTGCGACAGGAACATCCGGGCGCTGCTCACAGCGTTCTCGGGCGTCGCCGGGAAAGCGAGGTCGGGGATGTTCACGCCGACGAACATCAGGGCGTACCCGAGCCCCTGGCCCGGGAAGTTGCCGGCCAGCGGCGTGAAGCCGTGGATGTACTTCGCCTTCCAGGCGGCAGAGGTGTGGGTCAGCAGGTACTGGACATAGATCGGGCCGTTCGAATGGCCGACGAGATGGATCGGCCGGTTGCCGTTCTGACGGTATGTCTCTTCGATCAGGTGGACCGAGCGGCGCAGGAAGCCGTCCATGTCGGGCGTAAGTCGGGCGTCATAGCCGGCAACCCGGATGTTGACGTTTCGGGTGTAGCCGGCGCCCTCGAGCGCCTGGTACATGGGTTCGTAGGCGGGCGCGCTCTCGGTCTTCCCGAAGTCGGCGATCGAAACCGTGACGCCGGGCTGTTCGGAAAAGCGGAGGCGCATCGGCTTGTGGCCCTTCGGGTCGTAGCGCAGGGTCAGGAGCTGATCACGGCAGACCTGAGAGAAGGCCGGCCCCGGATCCTCGAAGACGAGATCCTCGAACGTGCCCGAGTCAGGGCAGCTCGGATCGGTGCGCTGGTGCTTGACGGTGACGGTCAGTCGAGTGAAGTGCCACGCCGGGAAGAGCACGATCGGGGTGACGCCGGCGGTGGTCGGATGGGCGTCACGGGCGGCTGCCGGTGACGAGCCGCCGCGCCCGACCGCGCTCGCCGGGACGAGCACGAGGAGGAGACAGGCAACGAGCGCCCCCACCGTGAGTCGCCGGTTGGTTGCTGGCGTTGACATGACTCGCCTCCTCTGCACCCCGGTCCGCGCAGTCTAGGCCGCCAGGAGACCCCTGGGCGTCAGCCGATGCGGATCATCTTCTTGTTCACGAACTCGTCGGCCCCGAAGCGGCCGAGCTCGCGGCCCGAGCCCGAGCGCTTGATCCCTCCGAACGGCAACTCGGCGCCGTCGGCGAGGACGACATTCACGAACACCATGCCGGCCTCGATGGCGTCGGCCACGCGGAGCGCCTGCTCCTTGTCGGTCGTGTAGACGTACGAGCCCAGGCCGTACGGGGTGTCGTTCGCGATCCGCACGGCGTCGGCCTCGTCCTTCGCGCGGTACACCTGCGCGACCGGGCCGAAGAACTCCTCCTGGGAGGCGGGGTTCTCGGGCGTGACATCCGTCAGCACGGTCGTCTGGAAGAACGCGCCGTCGCGGGTGCCGCCGTGCACGAGCGTCGCGCCGTGCTCGATCGCGCGTTTGACCTGCTCGTCGACGCCCTCGGCGGCCTTCAGCGAGGACAGCGGGCCGAGCGCCGAGTCGGCCGACGTCGGGTCGGTCGCCTCGAT
>JANLYK010000224.1:0-13506 GCA_031365595.1 Chloroflexota bacterium
GTGTGCCTGGCGATGGCCGCCTGGAATGCCTTCCTGCCGATCATCTACAACGCGTTCGGCGCTCAGATGCAGGCCCTCGTGGACGCCGGGATCATTCCGCGTCAGCTGGCCGATTTCGGCGGCGCCGACGTGTTCAGCCTGAGCGGTTCGATCGCGCTCGGCTACCTCCACCCGATCTCGATCATCCTGATCTCGATCTTCGCGATCGGATTCACGACCGCGGCGGTCGCGGGCGAGCGCCAGCGCGGGACGCTCGAGGTTCTCCTGGCCCGGCCCCTCTCGCGACGTGCGGTCTACGTGACGATCCTGGCCGCGGCGGCCGCCTTCGTTGGACTGATTCTGGTCGCGGCCTCGATCGGGACCCTGATCGGGGCAACGATCGGCGGCGTCGTCGACCAGCTGGCGACCGACCGGCTGCCCTTCGTGTGGCTCAACGGGATGCTCGTGTGGGGCGCGATCGCGGCAATCGGCCTGGCCGCATCGGTCTCGTTCGACCGGCTGACTCCGGCGATCGGGATCACGCTCGCGATCGTCATCGTCTCGTACTTCCTCTACGTGCTCGGGTCCTTGTGGCCGGACGCCAAGGGCCTCGAGCCGTACTCGGTGTTCAGCTATCTCGACGCGCGCGACATCCTGTCGGGCACCACCGACCTGCTCGCGTTCGCCGTCCCGGCGGCGGTCGGCGCCGTGGCGATCGTGATCGCGCTCGTCGTGTTCCCGAGGCGCGACCTGGCGGCTCCGTCCTGATCCCACGGCTCGACACTGAGCGGCTGCTTCTCCGCGAATGGCTGCTCGCGGACCGCGAGCCATTCGCCCGGCTGAACGCCAACCCACGGGTCATGGAGTTCTTCCCCGCGGTGATGGATCGCGCCGAGAGCGATGCCCTCGTCGATCGAATCGAGGCGCACTGGGCATCCGACGGGCACGGCCTGTGGGCCGTCGCGCGGCGCGAGGACCGGGCGTTCATCGGCTTCGTCGGGCTGGCCGCACCGTCGTTCGAGGCCGCGTTCACGCCGTGCGTCGAGGTCGGCTGGCGGTTCGACCCGGCGGCGTGGGGCCACGGCTACGCGACCGAGGCGGCTCGGGCGGCAGTGGCCTTCGGCTTCGCGGAACTCGGCCTGCGCGAGATCGTGTCCTTCACGACGGTCGCGAACGTCCGATCGCGGGCGGTGATGGAGCGACTCGGCATGACCCGCAATCCGGCCGACGACTTCGACCATCCGAATCTCGCGGCCGACAGTCCACTGCGCCGTCACGTGCTGTACCGGCTGGGCCGGCCCTGATCAGAGGCTCCGATCGAAGGCCTCGATCGCGTGCTCGCACCACCAGGCGAGATCGTCCGCCGCCGACACGCCCGAGGCGTGGACGACCCCGGCTTCGGTGTCGGCGCCCTTGCGCCAGCCGCGGAGCAACAGCCCGACGAGGATCGCCAGATCATTCTCCCGAGTGTCCTCCCGGCCGCGCGACCGCCAGTAGCGCGCGAGGACCTCGTCCGGCCGCAGCGGGAGAGCGGTGACGTTCGAGACGAGAAACCAGCCGAGCTCGATCGCCACCGGCGCGACCATGACCATCTGCCAGTCGACGAGCTCGACCATGCCATCGGCGGCGATCCCGGCGTTGGCCAGCTTGAGGTCGCCGTGGAGGAGTGTCGCGGGCTGGCCGGCCAGCGCATCGAGGAGCGGCCGGGAATCGTGCGCGAGCTCGGCAATGATGGCCCGGGCCCTGGGGGTCGCGAGGCGATCCCAGGCATCCCAGCCCGTCAGGAGCCGGTCGGCGACGGCGTCGCGGGCCGGCCCGGCGCGCTCGAGCGAGGAGCGGCAGATCAGCGTGACCCGCTCGCGCCACGGCGTCCAGTGCTCCTTGCCTTCAGCGAGTGCGCTCGACCAGTCGCCGTCGTGGACGGTCGCGAGCGCGTTGAGCACCCGGTCGAGCTCGTCCACGCCGAGCGGGGCGGTCCAATCGAACAGGACATCGCTCAGGTCGGGCATCAGGATCCCGATGTCACCCGTCGCTCCATCCAGACCCGCCCCGAGGTGCGGCGCCCGCGCGGGTCGGGGAAGCGCCGGCCCGCTGGCCGCAAACCATGCCTCGCGCAGGAGGGGTCGGTCGGCGGTCGCCTGCGCGATCCAGTCCCGCTCGAGTGAGTCGCGTTTGAGGATGAAGGCCCGGCCACGTGCGTCGAGCAGGCGAGTCAGGACCGCCCCGGACCAGCCGTCGTTCGGGAAGGGCGCCTCGGCGGCGCCCGCCAGCCCGTGCCGGGCGAGCAGCCCGTCGAGCGGCTCCAGGTCGTCCGGGCTCATTCCTCGTCGAGGTAGTGGACGACCGAGCCCGGGCAGTTCCGGCTGATCACCACGACCAGTGGCTCGGTCGCGGACGGGTTCTCCTCGACGTGGACCTCGCCCGCGGCGATGTACACGAAGTCGCCGGCTTCGGCCTCCATCGACGTTTCGAGGCCGGTCGGCCCGAACGTGTAACGCGCCCGCCCGCTGGCGATCCAGATCGACGTCTCGCACGCGCCGTGATGATGGATCCGCGTGCGGGCGCCGGGCGCCGTCGTCACGACCGACGAGTACAGACCGACCGACCCGACCTGCTCCGCCCCGATCGCGATCGAGCGCTCCATGTCGGCGTTCTGGCCGGTCGAGGTGGAGCGTTCGTCGGGGCGGATCCGGATGGCCATGGCCAGAGCGTACCAGCGGCTGAGTGGGCGCCGCGAACCGCCGGCACACTGCCCAATTCGGCCGACGCGCTCACCCGATGGTCGTATCCGACACGTTTCACGCCGATTCGGGGTAGGAACGGCACGAAATGCTCGTCCGATGGGGATCTCGTGCACTTCTCGGGCCATCGGGGTCGAATCGCGTCAGATACGCTCATCCCATGATCGTCCCGCCGGGCATCGCCGCCTTGCCACGCTTCGGCCTGCTCGACGGGCCGTCCCCGCTGGCGCCCCTGCGCAGGTTCTCGGCGGCGCTCGGCGGCGGGGCCGAGGTCTGGATCAAGCGCGAGGATCTCCTGCCGCTGGCGTTCGGTGGCAACAAGCTGCGGAACCTGGAGTTCCTCGTCGGGGCGGCCCTGGCCGACGGCGCCGACTCCCTGATCACGTCGGGGCGGCGCTGGTCCAACCATTGCCGGCTGACGGCCGCGGCCGGCGCCCGGGCCGGGCTTGCCGTGCATCTTGTCCTCACCGGTCCGCCCGTGCCGATGGGTCAGGAGGGCCCCGGACAACGACTCGATGAGCTGCTGGGCGCCACCGTTCACGTGACGGCGACGAGCGAGCGGGCCGAGCGCGCCGCGACCGTCGAGTCGACCGCGGTAGCCGAGCGCGCCGCCGGGCGTCGCCCATTCGTGATCGGGGTCGGCGGGACGGGTCCGATCGGGGCGGCCGGCCAGGTGCTGGCCGGTCTCGAGGTGGCCGACCAACTCCGAGCGGCGGGCGTCGCAGCCGCGTCCGTGGTCCTCCCGTCGGCGACTGGTGGCACCCAGGCCGGGGTCCTGACCGGGCTCGCTCTCGCGGCCCCGCCCAACCGACCGGTCCTCGGGATCGCGGTGGCATCGCCGGCCGTGGAGCTCCAGCCCGTGATCGAGGCGATCCTCGACGGGCTCGAGCCGCTTGTCGGGGTGCGGGTTGCGCCCGATGCGGTCGTCCTCGACGACGACCAGCTTGGGGCGGGCTACGGTCACGGCACGACTGCCGCCGACGAAGCTGCCGCGCTGCTCGCTCGGACCGAGGGCATCCTCGTCGACCCGATCTACACGGCCAAGGCGCTCGCCGGTCTCGTCGCTCGCGTTCGGGACGGCCGGCTCAGCGGCCCGGTCGTGTTCTGGCACGCCGGCGGGACGCCCGGTCTGTTCGAATCACTCCCCGGCGACGACTGAGCAGCCGCGCCCGGGCCGATCGCGCACGGGCCAGATCACTATCGAGGGAACGTTGCGCGCGTTGTGCCCGGGTCTGAGGTGCCGCGGCCGGTCCGGTTCGGGCCTGCGCGAGCGTGACGAGCCCTCCGCCACAGGCCATCCGGGCATCGGATCGCGCCCAACGTTCCGTGGGTGCAACTCTGGCCAGCCGCGCGGCACGGCGCGATGGCCACGTGCGCCGGCCTCATCCCTTGCCGGAGGCCCGCCATGCATCCCGGAGCTTCATCCGGCCGCCGGTCTGGAGCACGGCTCCCGAGTACACCCGCCCGCCGATCACGAACAACACCCAGATCGCCGCACACATCGCCACCGCAGACCCGATCAACTCCCACGGTTCGATCGCGCCGAGCGCTGCCCGGAGCGGGACCACCATCGGAGCCACGGGCGGGATGAACGTCGCGATTCGCGCGGCCGTCCCTGCCGGGTCGTTGAGCGCGACGAGCAGGGCGAAGAAGTAGCCGCCCATCGCCACGAACGTGACCGGACTCGACGCGTTCGACGCCTCCTCCATCCGCGACGCCAGCGCACCGAGCACGCCGAGTGCCGTCGAGTAGAACACGTAGCCCAGCACGAACCAGAGGACCAGGTTGGCGACCGTCGGAACCGTCGTCGCGGGCAGCGTGAACCGGCCACTGATGACGCCTGTCGACAATCCGACGGTGATCATCAGGCTCAGCTGGACGAGCCCCAGGATCCCGATCCCGAGAACCTTGCCGATCAGCAGGTCGCGCGCCTCGATCGTCGCGAGTACGACCTCGACCACGCGGCTCTGCTTCTCCTCGACGACCCCGGTCAGGACCCACGTCCCGAACGTGAAGATCGCGATGAAGAGCAGGATCACGCCGACGTTGGCGAAGAGGAAGGACGTGTCCTGCGCGGCATCGGCGGGCGCGAGCTCCCGGAACGAGATCTGCGGGGCCGGCGAGAAGCTCGCGACGACCACCTGCTGGAGAATCGCGTTGCCCCGGGTCAGCACGACATACGTCGGGATCGATCCGTCCGCCGGAAACACGAGGAGGGCATCCAGGGAGCCGTCCCGAAGGCGCGCCTCCCCGTCGGCGGAGTCGGCGACCAGCTCGGAGACCACGGTCACGCCGGCCTGCTTCGCCGCAGCCGTCAGTCCGTCGACGAGGCCCGGGGGCTCCTGCCCGGCGACCCCCACCCGCTGGCTGCCGGGTCCGCCCCCGATCAGGCTCGGCAGGACGATCCCGGCCACGATCAACCCGACCGACACGATCAGCGACAACGCGAACGCCCGGCTCCGACCGCGCTCCAGCAGCTCGCGCCGGGCGACCAGCCAGACGGCCCGCCGGCGGCTCACGAGCGAACCACGTCGCGGAAGATCTCGGACAACGTCGGCGGCTGGAAGGCAAATCGCCGGACATCGCCCGCCGCCGACGCGGCGGCCAGGACCGCCCCGAGGTCGATGTCGGCGGGCACGAGCAGCCGGGCGAGGTCGCCGCGCCGCTCGACGGGGTTCAGGTCGGCTCGTCCGACCAGCCAGGCATTGGCGTTGCCGACGACCTCGACCACGAGGTGACGCCGGGTCGATGCCGCCCGCAGCTCGTCGATCCCGCCCGCCGCCGCGATCCGGCCGCGGTTGATGATGACGACGTCCTCGCAGACGTCCTCGACGAGGTCGAGCTGGTGGCTCGAGAACACGACCCCGACGCCGGCGGCCGCCCGCTCGTGCAGGATCGAGGTCATCGTGTCGATCCCGAGCGGATCGAGGCCGCTGAACGGCTCGTCGAGCACGAGCAGCTCGGGATCGTGGACGAGGGCCGCCCCGAGCTGGACGCGCTGCTGGTTGCCGTGCGACAGGGTTTCGAGCTTGGCGCCCGCCCGGTCGGCGAGGCCTAGGCCCTCGAGCCAGCGCGCCGTCGCTGCGTTGGCCGACGAGGCAGGCAATCCGTGTTGCTGGGCGAAGTAGCTCAGCTGGTCGGCGACCTTCATCCGGGGATACAAGCCACGCTGCTCGGGCATGTATCCGAAGCGCAGGCGGTGCGACCGGTCGATCGGCTGGCCCTGCCAGGTGATCGAGCCGCGATCCGGCCGGGCGAGGCCGAAGACGCAGCGCATGGTGGTGGTCTTGCCCGCCCCATTCGGACCCAGGAAGCCGACGAGCCGGCCAGGGCGGACGGTGAACGTGGCTCCGTCGAGCGCCACGACCGAGCCGTAGCGTTTGGACAGATCGCTGATCTCGAGCATGCGGTTGAGGGTCCCTCCGGCGGTCGATCGAGGCGACTGTACCGGCGATCTGCCCCGACTGCCGTTCGCAGCTCCACGCCGCGCTCCCGGAATCGACGAACCCCGGGCCACAACCCGGGGTTCGATCGCAAGGGAGCCCTGCCGTCCCCCTTGCCGGGCGACGATCTCGCATCTCCGACCCGATCCGGGTCGGGGCTTCGTTACGCCAGGCCGACGATCCGGTAGCGAACCTCGCCGCGCGGCGCGGCCACCGCCACGTCGTCGTCGACCGACCGGCCCATGAGGGCCTTGCCGACCGGCGACACGTTCGAGATCCGGCCGGCCGCCGGATCTGCCTCCGCCGAACCAACGACGACGTAGGTCATTCGGTCGCCGCCTTCGTCCTCGACCGTGACCGTCGAGCCAAGAGTGACCCGTTCGGCCGCGTCACCGGACGGCGCCTCGATCACGGTCGCCGCGCGGAGGGTCGCCTCGATCGCCTTGATCCGGCCCTCCAGGAACGACTGCTCCTCGCGGGCCGAGGTGTAGTCGGCATTCTCCTTGAGGTCGCCGAGCTCCTTGGCCGACTTGATCCGGGCGATGACTTCGGGTCGCTTGATGCCGGTCAGCTCAGCGTGCTCCGCCTGGAGCCGGGCGATCCCCTCGGCCGACACCCAGGTCGTCTCGGTCGCGGGCCGGTCACCCGGCTTCCGAGCTGCGGCTCGCGGCATGGCGGGCGCGCTCGCAGCGCGCGATGCTCGTGGTCGAGCGGGTGCCCCGGCCGTCGCCGCTCGCGGCGCCCGCCGGATCGTGCCGCGGCCGCGGGTCGACTCGGCCGCTCCGTCCGCCGCGCCAGCCGCCAGCTCGACGACGCGGCCTGCCGGAACGACCTGCTTCGGCTCCGCCGCGACGAGCGAGTTGGCGAGTCCGGTGACCTTCCGCTCGCCGGTCACGGTCCGGAGGTTGGCGAACGGCAGGACGACTGTCGAATCGTGGAGGGCAGCCCGCTCGGGGGCGGGGATTGAATCGGCGAATGCGCTGAGGAGCGCATCTTCGGCCTCCTCGACAGCCCGCGTCTGGGCCCACCACACGCGGGCGGTGTCGAGGCTGCTCAAGGTATGCAGCCAGTGTCCCCCGGCGTGCGGCCGGCGATCGCCGAGGATCGTGTTCCGGATCGCCTCGATTCGGCCCCCGATCGAGCCCTCGGTCGCGCCGATGAACAGGACCCGGCTCGACGGCAGCCAGAACGATCCGAGCCGCGCCGCCAGGCCGCGCGACGTCGGGTGGGCCTTGTCGAGCAGGAGCTCGGGCACGTGCTCGAGCCACTTGCCGATCCGGTTGATCTCGAGCGGCGCGTGGAGCAGGGGAGCGGGCAGCTCGACGACGTACACGCCCGGGCCCTTGGCCGGCACGGGCCGACCCCAGACCACCGGCCCATCGGCCATGAGTCCGACGGCTCGGAACAGGCCCGCAGCCCCGTTGTCCTGGGCTGCGCTACGCGCCGCGGGCTCGCGGGTCCCGTCTGTCATGAAGCTCCGATCCAGGTCCGATCCGGCGCGGTGGTGGGCCCGACGGGCCGGCCGGCCGACGGGGGTATCGTCGCACCCACATGGCCATGTCCGCCGCGCAGCCGCATTCCGACCCTTCCGCCAACCGTCCGCCGCGCCGCCGGGCGGGCCGATTGGCGGTCGCCCTGGTCGCCACGATCGGTGGGCTGGCGGTCCTCGGGGTCGGGCTGGCCCGGACGGTGGCCGGACCGGCGCCAAGCGGACCGCCCGTCGCCGCCGGTCCGTCGAGCCCGGGCTCGCGATCGCCCGCGGCGTTCTCGCCGCCCGGCACCGATGGCCCATCGGCGCCGCCGCTCGCCTCGCTTGAACCGGGGGCCTCAGCGGGCCCGTCCACGGCGCCGACCCCGACCGCACCCAGCCCGGCCGAGCACCGCACGGCTGTCCTGGGCGCTCGTCTCCAGGCCGAGCTGGACCGGGTCCGGGCGAAGCTTGCGATCCCCGGCGTCTCGGTCACGATCCTGTTTCCCGACGGGTCGCGCTGGTCCGGCGCGAGCGGGCTCGCCGACATCGCCACGCGGACGCCGGTCGGCCCATCGACGGCATTCGCATTTGCGAGTATCAGCAAGACCTTCACGTCGGCCCTGATCCTCCAGCTCGCGGCGGAGGGCCGTCTGCGTCTCGCCGACTCGGCCGCCGGCCTCCTGCCGCCGCTGCGCTTCGCGCTCGATCGGCGGATCACGGTCGCGATGCTCCTCGACCACACGAGCGGGCTCGCCGACTACTTCCTGAACCCGAAGATCGATCGTCCGCTCCAGTCCCGCCCGACGTCCACCTGGACGGCCGACATGGCCCTCGGCTACGTCGGCAAGCGGCTTGCGCCACCCGGCAAGGCGTGGCACTACTCGAACACGAACTACCTCCTTCTCGGCCTGATCGCCGAGCGCCTGACCGGCGAATCGCTCGGGACCTCGATCCGGACACGGTTGCTGGAGCCGCTCGGCCTGGCCGCGACCTGGGACCAGCTCGACGAGCCGGCTGGGGCGACCCTCGCCCACGGCTATCGACTTCCCGGGACGAAGCTGACGGCAACGCCGGTCGACCTCGCCGACGGCAGCGGAATTGCCCCGTTCCGATCCGTCGTGAGCGCGGCCGGCGGGGCCGGTGCGATGGCCGGGACGAGCGACGACCTCGCCCGCTGGGCTCGGGCTCTGTACGGTGGCCGGGTCCTCGGTTCGGTGGGCACCGCACTTCTCCTCAGCGGGTTCAGCCCGACGACGGGATACCTGCCGGGCGTGGCCTACGGCTACGGCGTCCAGGCCCTCTCGATCGCCGGCCATCCGAGTCTCGGCCACAGCGGCCGCCTCCTCGGCTTCCGGGGCACGGTTCGACACTTCGCCCTCGACGGCCTCACGATCGCGGTCCTGACCAACCAGAGCCGGGCCGATCCCGGAGCGATCCTCCGAGCCCTTCTCCCGATCGCGCTGCCGAGTCCGCCCGCCTGCCGGATCTGCGCGATCCCCGAATGAACGCGGGACGGCCCGTGACGAACGGGCCGCCCGCGACGGTACGGACGGGGGATGCGGGCGAGGCGACGGAGGCGCAGACTCGCGTCCAGCCGGAGGGACCGGGCATGCCGATCCGTGTCGAGATCTACGGGACCACGGGCGTCGTCATCGGGGTCGTCGCCCGCGCCGGGCGTCTGCGCGCAGTCCTCGAGAGCGGCGCTGACCTCGTCGTGGAGCGGGCCGCCTGGCATCCGCTCGATGGCTCCCCGCCGCGGCCGCAGGACGAGCTCACCATGTCCCTGGACGACATCCTCGTCGCGGTCTCCGACGATGGCGACGACATCCCCGTTCACGTCCAGTGGCACGACATCGCGGTCGACGTCGGCCCGTATCACGTCACCGGGGAGATGGCGACGATGCCCGGCTTCGATCCGGGTCGCGCCCTTGCCCGGCCGACCGGCGAGTTTGTCGTCCTCAAGGACGTCCGGATCACCCTGGCCGGCGATCCCGACGGCGGCGCCGTCGCCCAGTCCGCAGCCCACGTGAATCGGTACATGGTGGATCGGGTGGAGGCCGACATGATGCTCGGGTTCTTCTTCCCGGGCGCGACGATGGTCCTGACCGCCGGTCACGAGCACGTCGCCGCCGGAGCGTCCGCTGCGTCGGCTCCGGCTTCGTCGGCCCAGGCTGCCGATCCGGTCCCGGCAACGGCCCTGGTCGCTGATCCGGCCCCGACTCCGCCCGTCTAGGAGCGGCCCGCGCCGGACTTGCTGTACTGGACCGGCTTGCGATGGGGGTGGTGGCTCGGGCGGGCGCCGCCGCGGCCACCGCCGCCACTTGCCGACTCCGGTCCGCGGAGTGGCCGCGGCTCGATGTTCCGATCCGGCACGAAGCCCTCCTCCACGGTCCACGGGATCGCCCGGCGGAGGAGCCGCTGGACGCCGCGCAGCAGATCGGCCTCGTCGATGCAGACCAGGCTGATCGCCTCGCCCGTCGCCCCGGCGCGGCCCGTCCGGCCGATCCGGTGGACGTAGTCCTGGGGGTTCCACGGCAGCTCGAAGTTCACGACGTGAGGCAGGTCTTCGATGTCCAGGCCGCGGGCCGCGACATCGGTCGCGACCAGGACCCGGATCTCGCCGTTCTTGAACTCCTCGAGCGCGCGCGTGCGCTCGGGCTGGGAGCGGTCACTGTGGATCGCCACCGCATTCAGGCCCTGGCGATCGAGCCACGTCGCGAGCCGGGTCGCCCCGATCTTCGTCCGGGTGAAGACCAGCAGCTGGCGCAGGTCGTCCTTCCGGATCAGGTGGGCGAGGAGCGCCTCCTTCCGATCGCGATCGACCGGGTAGACGATCTGCTTGATCGCGTCGACCGTGGCGTTGCGCGGCGCGACCTCGACCTCGTCGGGATTGTTCAGGATCGTGCGCGACAGGCGCCGGATCTCGTCGGAGAAGGTCGCCGAGAACATCAGGTTCTGGCGCTTCGCCGGGAGGAGAGCGGTGATCCGCTGGATGTCCGGCAGGAAGCCCATGTCCAGCATCCGGTCCGCTTCGTCGAGGACGAGGATCTCGACCTGGCCCAGGTTGGCGACCTTCTGGCCGACGAGGTCGAGCAGTCGTCCGGGTGTCGCGACGAGGATCTCGATCCCGCCCCGGAGGACCTTGATCTGGGGATCCATCGGCATCCCGCCGTAGACCACGGTCGAGCGCAGAGGGACGGTCCGGCCGTACGTCCGGACGCTCTCGTCTACCTGGACCGCGAGCTCGCGGGTCGGCACGAGGATCAGGGCCCGGACCGGATGGCGCGCCGGCGAGAAGGACGTGTTGGCGTGCTGCCGGAGCCGATCGAGGATCGGCAGGGTGAAGGCCGCCGTCTTGCCGGTGCCGGTCTGGGCGGCGGCGAGGACATCCTTGCCGGCGAGGACGAGCGGGATCGCCTTCTCCTGGACCGGCGTGGGCTCGGTGTAGCCCTCCTCGGCGACGGTCTTGAGGAGATCGGCCGATAGGCCGAGGGTGTCGAAGGTCATGTGGCTCCTGGTGCGCCACCGTCGCGCAGGGGAGCGCAGGGGGAGCATTGCTGTCGTCTCCCGCTCGCCGCCCTTGACGTCGTCCAAACGACGCGGTGCGAGCGCGGATCATCGCGAGCATAGCCGATGGCCGCTCCGCGTGGGCACCGGCGCACCACTCGTGCATGAGCCGCGTCCGATCGACTGATCCGATGATGGTGAATCTGGGGGAGGCGGAACCCGGTTCAGACTGGCATACTCCTGCAAGGCCCCAGGCCAGTCCAAGCCCCGACAGACAGGCTGAAAACAGAAGACCGCCGCCCCCACGGCAGGACCCTGTCGTCATCGGCCGTCGTTCGCATCGCCACCGATCCGGACCTCGACCCCGCCCTCGGTCGGACCTCACCCCGACCGCCCTCCATCCCGCGTCCGCGCGACCGCGCGTGTGTGCGCGAAGGACCCTGCCCCGGGGACGACATCACCCACCGTCACCGCGCCCCATGCACGGTGTTCCGGCGGAGAGGAGGCAAGAGCGTTGCCCGTGTCCACAGAAGGCGTCCAGAGGACGTCTCGCCGTCAATCCTTCCGATCGCTGCGTTTCGTGGCGATCGCGGTCGTCGCCTCGGTCATGGCCGTCGGCGGGCTCGTCGCCCAGCCGCAGGTCGCCGCCGCGGCCGGCAAGAAGGTCGTGATCGTCGTCGGCCCGGTCGGTTCGAGCACCGCGAACTACATCTACAACGCGAAGAAGCTCGCCGCCCAGGCCCGGTCCTACGGTGCGACCGTGTACGAGATCTACAGCCCCCATGCCACGTGGGCGCGCGTGAAGAAGCTCTCCCAGGGCGCGAACCTCTTCATCTACCTCGGCCACGGCAACGGCTACCCGAGTCCGTACGGCGCGTTCAGCCGGTACACCAAGGACGGGCTCGGACTGAACGCCTACGACGGCAGCACGAGCCACAAGTATTACGGCGAGTACTACGTCGACACGTACCTGAACTTCGCCCCGAACTCGGTCGTCATCCTGAACCGCCTGTGCTACGCCTCGGGGAACAGCGAGCCGGGCAGGACGTTGCCGACCAAGGCCGTCGCGATCAAGCGAGTCGACAACTACGGCTCGGGCTTCCTGCGGACCGGCGCCCGCGCGGTGTTCGCCGAGGGGATCAGCAGCGCCTCGTACATCCTGTACAGCCTGTTCAAGACGAGCCGCACGATCAAGCAGACATTCTGGGCTGATCCGACACGGGTCGGCGTCTATGACTTCGCCTTCTCGTCGGTCCGGACGCCGGGCAAGACCGCGATCCTCGACCCGAGGTCCGGCAGTCGCTACTACCGCTCGGTCATCGGTGACCTGGGGATGACGGCCGCCTCGTGGCGTGCCGCCGGCGGCTGATCCAGCGACCCTGATCGTGCCCGGCTCGAGCCGGGCTCACGAGCAACGCTTCGAACGCGTCCGCCTCGGCGGGCGCGTTCGGCTGTCCGGCGCCCCTCGTCGGATGGGCATCCGCAGCACCTGCTCCACGCGGACCGACTCTGACTTACCATCCCGAACATGCCGACCACGACGCCCGACCGACTCCAGTTCACCGGCGACGAAGCTGCCGACCGCCTCCTCGTGAGCGACCCACTGGCCCTCCTGATCGGGTTCGTCCTCGACCAGCAGGTCCCGCTCCAGAAGGCCTTTTCGGGTCCGCTCGTCCTGTCGCAGCGGATCGGTGGCCTCGACGCGAAGACGATCGCGACGATGGATCCCGACGCGCTCGATACCGCGTTCCGGACGCCGCCCGCCCTGCATCGCTTCCCGAGCAACATGGCCAAGCGGACCCGCGAGATGGCGGCTTGGCTGGTCGAGCGTTACGACGGTGACGCGGCGCGCATCTGGACCGAGGCCAAGGACGGCGCCGACCTGCACCGTCGGCTGCTCGAGGTGCCCGGCTTCGGGCCGATGAAGGCGGGCACGCTCGTCGCGATCCTGGGCAAGCGCCTCGGTCGCGCGCCGGCGGGCTGGGAAGCGTTCGTGCCCGACCACATGACTCTCGGGGATGTCGATTCGCCCGAGTCGCTGCGCCGCTACCAGGACTGGAAGAAGGGGATGAAGGCCGAGGCGAAGGCCGCTGCCGAGCGCTGAGGGCCGTCCCGTCCAATCGCGCAGCCCGATGCTATCGTTGCGACGTCAACGACTCTCACGAGGCCTCGAACCATGGACGACGCCGTCCGCGCCGTACTGAGTCGCAACGGCATCATCGACATCACGACGACCGGACGCCAGACGGGCGAGCCGCGGCGCATCGAGATCGCGTTCCACCGGATCGACGATCGGCTGTGGATCTCGGGCATGCCGAGTCCAAGTCGGCGGTCGTGGATCGCGAACCTCGTCGTGGATCCGCGC
>JANLYK010000230.1:0-2028 GCA_031365595.1 Chloroflexota bacterium
CGACCACGTCCTCCTCTACGGCCCACCCGGACTCGGCAAGACGACCCTCGCCACGATCATCGCCCGCGAGCTCGGGGTCAACGTCCGGTACACGAGCGGGCCGGCCGTCGAGCGGGCCGGCGACCTGGCCGCGATCCTGACCGCGCTCGACGAGCGGGACGTCCTGTTCATCGACGAGATCCACCGCCTGAACCGCTCGGTCGAGGAGATCCTCTACCCGGCGATGGAGGACTACGCGCTCGACGTGATGATCGGCAAGGGCCCGAGCGCGCGCAGCCTGCGCCTCAGCCTGAAGCCGTTCACGGTCGTCGGTGCGACGACCCGGGCCGGGCGCATCTCGGGGCCGCTTCGAGACCGATTCGGGGCGACGTACCGGTTGGACTTCTACGAGGAGGACGATCTCGCCGCGATCGTCGATCGCTCGGCGCGGATCCTCGATGTCGCAATCGACGACGCCGCCGCTCGCGCGATCGCCCGGCGCGGGCGAGGTACGCCGCGGATCGTCAACCGCCTCCTCAAGCGGACCCGTGACCACGCCCAGGTTCACGGCGACGGCCGGGTCGACGAGGCGACGGCCACCGCGGCGATGCGCCAGATGGAGATCGACGACGAGGGCCTCGACGGGACCGATCGCAAGCTCCTCGCCGCGATCGTCCAGAAGTTCGGGTCTGGGCCGGTCGGCGTCCAGGCACTGGCGGCGGTGCTGGCCGAGGAGGTCGAGACGATCGAAGACGTGTACGAGCCCTTTCTGCTCCGGCTCGGGTTCCTCGATCGGACGCCGCAGGGCCGGATCGCGACCGAGGCGGCGCGTGCCCACCTGTCCCGGCTGGGCTACGAGATCCCGCCGCCGCGTCGCGCCGAGCCGGATCTGGTCGGGCTGTGGGACCTGCCGGTCGAGGGCGCGACCGCGGGCGAGTCCACCGAGCCGATCGACGACGAGGCCGCGCCGTGACCGGCCCCGCCACCTTCACGGTCGAGGTGCCGCCGCCCACGGCCGCCGGCACCCGAGCCCGGGTCGGCCGGCTCGAGCTGGCGCACGGCGTCGTCGAGACCCCGCAGTTCATGCCCGTCGGCACGAACGCGACCGTCAAGGCCCTCCACCCCGACGACATCCGCGAGGTCGGGGCCTCGATCATCCTCGCCAACACCTACCACCTCTACCTGCGTCCGGGCCACGAGCGGATCGAACGCCTCGGCGGCCTTCACCGGTTCATGGCCTGGGACGGCCCGATCCTGACCGATTCGGGCGGCTTCCAGGTCGTGTCACTCGGCGACCTGCGCGTCGTCGACGAGGACGGGGTGACGTTCCGTAGTCACCTCGACGGATCGACCCACCGGTTCACGCCGGAGCTGGCGATCGCGGTCCAGCAGGCGCTCGGCTCGGACATCGCGGTCGCCTTCGACCAGCCGGTCTTCCCGAGCTCGCCGCGGGCCGTCGTGGCCGACGCCACCGCCCGGACCCATCGCTGGGCGGAGCGCTCGCTGGCGGCCCACACGCGACCGGACCAGGCCCTGTTCGGGATCGTCCAGGGCGGCCTCGAGCCCGATCTCCGCGCGGAGAGCACGCGGTTCATCGCCTCGCTCCCGTTCGACGGGATCTGCCTCGGCGGGCTTGCCGGCGACGAGACCCCGGAGCAACGCAACGCGGCCCTCGACGTCGCGGTCCCGATCCTCGACGACGACCCGCGGCCGCGCTACCTGATGGGCCTCGGCTCTCCGGCCGACCTGCTCGACGCGGTTCACCGGGGAGTGGACCTGTTCGACTCCGTGCTGCCGGCGCGGGTCGCCCGGAACGGCCAGTTGTGGGTCCCGGGCGGCCGCCTCAACCTCCAGAACGTGCGGTTCCTCGACGACCCGGAGCCCGTCCAGGCGGACTGTCCGTGCCTGCTCTGCCGGACCTTCTCGAGGGCCTATCTGGCCCATCTCTTCCGAGCCAAGGAGCTCCTCGCGTATCGCCTGGCGACTTGTCACAACCTGACCTTCACCCTAGACTTCATGCTCAGGATCCGGACCGCGATCCGGTCCGGA
>JANLYK010000233.1:0-2782 GCA_031365595.1 Chloroflexota bacterium
CGGACGATCATCTCGCTCGTCCTGCCGCTCATCCTGCTCGCCCTGTTCGCGCGGGCCCTGCCGGGCTTCAAGCTGGACAAGGTGCCCGGACTCATTCTCCAGGCGAATGTCCTCCTGCTCCTGGTCGCGTTCCTCGTGTTCTATGCCGGGTTCCCGCTCCGGGGCCTGCGCTGGGCGACCCTGATCCGAGGCACCGGCTTCCCGCTCGGGGTCAAGGACGCGACCGAGATCATCTTCATCAGCTGGCTCGTGAACTGCCTCGTGCCGGCCAAGCTCGGCGACCTCTACCGGGCGTACCTGCTCAAGATCAACACGTCGGTGTCGCTCTCGCGCACGTTCGGGACGGTCTTCATCGAGCGCGTCCTGGACCTGTTCGCCATCGTGGTGTTCGGCCTCGGGTCAGGGTTCTGGTCATTCCGGGGCAAGCTCCCGGCCGAGGTCCAGGTGGTGTTCCTGATCGGCGTCGTGGTGGTCGTGGTCCTGGCCGGCGGCCTCCTGACGATGCGCAACTTCGGCCGGCGAATCATCACCGCCCTGCCGTTGCCCCACCGCGTGATCGAGTTCTACGACCGCTTCGAGGAAGGCGTGTTCTCGGCCATCGGGTTGCGCGCCCTGCCCAGGCTGATCGTCCTCACGGGGTTGATCTGGACGACCGAGGCGATGCGCCTGTTCGTGGTCGTGGAGGCCCTCGGATTCCCGGAGATCCACCTTGGGATCAGCGGGGCATTCTTCGTGGCGCTCACGGGCTCGCTCCTGACGGCGGTGCCCTTCACTCCGGCAGGGATCGGCATCGTCGAGTCGGCGGTCGTGTTCGTCCTGACCCAGGTCTACAACGTGCCGCCGACGGAGGCTCTCGCGATCACCCTGGTCGATCGGGTCATCAGCGTTCTCTCGATCATCGGCTTCGGCTCGATCGCCTACTGGCTGTCGCCCAAGCGCCGCGGCGTGGGCGTCGTCAACTCCGATTCCGCGCCGGATCCGGCCCCGAGCGGCTGATTCGGGGCTCTGCCGCGCCGCCCGCCCGTCGAGTGCCGGGCCAATGGCAACGTGATCGCAACGCCGATGGCGAGTTGCCGCGCGTCGACCCAGCCCCCGATGGGGTTCGATGAGTGGATGTCGCCCGGATTCGAGGGTTCGACACCACCTTCTCGCTCCCGCACGCGGTTCGACCTGCCTCATCCGCCCGTCCACCCCGGACCGTATCTCCGCATGGGACGCGAGTCCCATACCTGTACGTGCCCGGAGTGCAACCAACCGCTCAGGACCCGACGACCGATCGGATGGCGCGCGGGGACCCTGCCGGTACGAACGGGTGATACAGGGACAGGCCACGCGTTCGTGATCATGCAGTCACCGGCTCACACCGCTGAGCGAGACACGGAGCGCCCAACGACGTCATGACCACCCAGAACGGTCGCGCGTTCAACGAATGGCTACGAGCCCAGCTCAAGGCCAAGAAGATGTCCCAGCGTCAACTCGCCCAGCAGTCGGGCGTCGATCACTCGACGATCTCGCGGCTGATCCGGGGAGACCGGATGCCGTCCCTCGGCACGGCGACGAAGCTGGCCCGCGGCCTGCGCGAGCTGCGTGACGATGCGGACACCCCGCAGTACCTCGGCCTGGTGGCCTCGGGTTCCACGAACCCGACCGCCCGCGTCGAGTACGCACTGCGCGCCGACGAGCTGCTGAGCGAGCCCCAGGTTCGCCAGATCATGGAGTACTACCTCGCCGTCCGGATGCGCCGCTTCGGGCGAACGTTCCAGCCGTCGGAACCGACCACCAACCGTACGCCGGAGCGCCCGCTGGCGCGCTCCGCACCGGTCGGATCGGGTCCCGTCGTTGCCGGAGTCGGGCAGGCGATCGGCGGCCAGACGACTGGCAACCGGATGTCATCGATGCGCCCGATGTCCCGCCAGGTCGGCGGGCGGCCGGGTCGGCCTTAGGCACCGACCCTTCAGTCCGGCGCGGCCGGACCACCACATCCTTCTCCAGGGCACGGCCCGGACGCCCTCCACGTCCGGGTCTCGGGGACAGCGAATGCCGGCATCTGGGGTGCCGGCATTCGCATTTCGTTCTTGCGGGGGTCGATGGCTCTCGCACAGGAACGACGATGGCTGCGATGACCACTGCGCTCCTCGCTCACGCATCTGCGGATGCGCTCTCTCCGGTGCTCGGCTCCGCCTTGCCCTCGCCGCCCCTGAGCGACGATCTCGGTTCTCGGCTGTCGCACAGGAACGACGATGGCTGCGTTGGAGCCTGCCCTCGCCGCCGTCGTGGCATGCGGGTTTGACGTCGCTACGCTGATCAGGGCCGGTGGGTCGGGGTGGCGGCGCGGGTTCGGCTGCCGTGGAGCGCGAAGGCTTCGGGTGGCAGTGCCTCGAGGGGCTCGGTTCGGGTCAGCGCGAACGCCCGGGCCAGGTTGATCGCGTCGTAGCCGGCGTCCATCCCGGGTGTCTCGAGGATCACGGTCGCCGCGCCGATCAGCGGATGGCGCAGCAGATGACCAAGCCCGGCCGCTCCGATCCGGCCCGCTCCGATGTGCTCGTGGCGATCCAGCCTGGACCCCAACTCGGACCGCGAGTCGTTCAGGTGCAGCAGCGGGAGGCGGTCGAGGCCGATCCGATCCGCGAACCCGTCCAGGAACGCATCCGTGATCGCGGGGTCGGCGAGGTCCAGCCCGGCGCCCCACGCATGGGCCGTGTCGAGGCAGAATCCGACCCGCTCACGTGGCACGCCAGCTGCGTCGAGCGCGGCCGCGATCACCGCGAGCTCGTCAAGGTCG
>JANLYK010000270.1:0-4438 GCA_031365595.1 Chloroflexota bacterium
CTGGGCGTGCGAGATGTCGACGCCCGTCAGGTGTCGGCGGGCGGCGAGTGTCGCGGTCATTGGCCGACCGGCGCCGCAGCCGAGCTCGAGGACGTCGGCGCCGGCCGGGATCGCGGCGTCGGCGATCGCGAGGGCGCGCAGACGGGCCGGCGACGGCCGCAGGGCGCTCCACGCGAGGTAGCGCTCGGCGACCACGTCGTACCCGGCCTCGACGACCTGCTGTGGCGTCGGCAGGGATGGGGTCGGGCGGGCCATGCTCGCCACCGTCACTCGCCGACGAGGATCTCGACCCGGTGGATCGTCCCGTTGACGATCCGGTATGCCCCGAGCGCGGGTTCGTCCTCGGCCAGCGACACGAGGACGTACAGCGCGTCCGGATAGAACGCGAGACCCACGTCGGTCGGGCTGGGGTAGGCGGGCGAGCGGACGTGGCTGTGAACGATCGCCCAGAAGACCTCGTCGGCGTCGTCGGTCGCGATCGTCAGGCGCAGGAGGTCGTCGGGGTGGATCTCGTAGCGGTACGGCGAGGCGGCCCGGTTGCGGACGGCCTCGAATCGGAGCGCCGCGCCGCCGTCGGCCGCCGGCCGGTCGCCGATGATCAGCCCGCAGGCTTCGTTCGGATCCTCGGCCCGGGCATGGTCGACCAGCTCCTGGACGAGCTCAGCCGACAGCGTGATCGAAGCGGGCCCCGGATCGTCGCTCATGGCGTCAGCAGGTCGTCGGCAAGGAGGTCCATCAGGAGCCCATCGTGCCACGAGCCGTCGAGATCGCCCTCGTAGCGGCGCATCACCCCGACGGGCCGGAAACCGACCTTGGCGTATGTGGCGATGGCCCGCGCATTCGACGCGGCCGGATCGATCGTCAAGCGGTGGTGGCCGCGCTCCTCGATGAGCCAGCGCGCCACCGTCCGGACCGCGTCGGAACCGAGTCCACGGTCCTGCGCCTCGCGGACCAAAACGATGTCGATCCCGGCGTGGCGGTAGCGAGGATCCGTTTCCTCGTGGGCCTCGACGATGCCGACGACCCGGCCCTCCACCTCGATCGCCCAGACGATGACCTCGTCGTCGCGGCCGGTCAGCTCTCGGGCGTCCGCGTCCGGATCGGCGGCCTGCCACCACGGATGCACGGTCGGCTCGGTCAGGATCTCGACGAAGCGCGCGTGATCAGCGGTGTCGGCCGGGCGGAGGTGGACGCGGGCGCCGTCGAGCGCGACCCGGTGCTGATGGATCGGCGGGAGTACGCCGTCGCCGCTCACCACCAGCTGACGCCGCCCTCCAGGTCGTCGGCCATCTCGTCGAAGTCGCGGGTGAAGGTGCCAGCGCTCAGATACTTCCAGCCGCCATCGGGCAGGAGCGCGACGATCGTCCCGGAGCGCATCGTCTGCGCCTCGCGGGCCGCGGCGACGAGCACCGCTCCGCACGACGGTCCGCCGAAGATCCCCTCGCGATCGACGAGGTCGCGGAGCGCGGCGATCGCGTCCTGGTTGCTGACCAGGTACTTCGCGTCGAGCATCGCCGGGTCCAGGATCTCGGGCACGAACCCCTCGTCGAGCGAGCGCAGGCCCTGGACGTTGTCGCCGGGGAGCGGCTCTGCGGCGACGATCCGGACGCCCGGCTTGGCCCGCCGCAGGTATCGCCCGACGCCCATCAGCGTGCCGCTCGTCCCGAGCCCGGCGACGAACACGTCGACCTCCGGGCAGTCGGCGAGGATCTCCGGGCCGGTCGTCTCCTCGTGGGCCCGCGGGTTCGCGTCGTTGCCGTACTGGTACGGCATGACGAAGCGCGGATCCTTCGAGACGAGGTGCTTGGCAAGGGCGATCGAGCCGTTCGAGCCCAGGTGCCCCGGCGAATCGATGACCTCCGCGCCGAACAGGGCCGCCATCTGGCGCCGCTCGTTGGTGACGTTGTCGGGCATGACAAGCGCGACCCGGTAGCCCTTGCGCCGGCCGATCATCGCCAGGGCGATGCCGGTGTTGCCGGACGTCGGCTCGAGGATGATCGAGCCCTCGCGGAGGAGCCCGCGCGACTCGAGGTCCTCGATCAGGTACTTGGCGACCCGATCCTTGACCGACCCCGTCGGGTTGACCATCTCGAGCTTGGCGAAGATCCGGACCGCGGGGTTCGGCGACATCCGCGGGATCTCGACGAGCGGCGTGTGGCCGATCGCATCGAGGATCGAGTCGTAGCGGCCGCCGTGCGGGGCGAGTTCTGCGTGGGCGTGGGCATGGTCGTGATCCTGGCGACCGGAGTCGTCAGGTTCGGCGGCGCGGACCACGACCGGGCGTGGCAGGGCCATCGGTCAGCTCGTCGCGCCGCCGGCCATGGCCGGCAGGAGGCGGACCTCGTCGCGCTCGGCGACGGGAGTGGCCAGCCCGTCGAGATAGCGCACATCCTGGCCGTTGACGTAGACGTTGACGAACCGGTTGAGCTCGCCCGTCTCGGTCAGGAGCTGGCTCTTCAGGCCCGGATAGGCGACCGTCAATGCCTCGACGACCTCGCCGACCGTCGCCCCGCGCAGCTCGACCTCCTTGTTGCCCCCGACCTGGGGACGAAGGACGGTCGGGATCTTGACGACGCTCACGCGGGACCTCCGAGGACGAACGGCTGCTCGGCGGCAGGGGCCGAGAAGGACGGGATGGCGAGGGGGCGGCCCTCCGCGCGAGCGGCCACCGCCTCGGTCGAGCAGACGGGGCAGGCCGGATCGCGCCGGAGCTTGAGCTCTGTGAAGGACGTGTCCAGGGCATCGAACAGGAGCAGGCGGCCGGACAGCGTGTCGCCGATCCCGAGGAGGACCTTGATCGCCTCGTTGGCCTGGAGCATGCCCATGATCCCGGGCACGACGCCGAGGACGCCTGCGACCGAGCAGCCGGGCGCGAGCTCGGG
Organism: Chloroflexota bacterium; assembly: GCA_031365595.1. GTDB lineage: Bacteria > Chloroflexota > Limnocylindria > Limnocylindrales > CSP1-4 > CF-46. The sequence goes on from JANLYK010000270.1 coordinate 2,883, forward strand.
CGGCGGCGGGGTCGGGTACAGGCAGCGGTAGCACGGGCCTTCGTACGGGATGAAGGTCGTCAGCTGGCCCTCGAAGCGGAACACCGAGGCGTGGATGACCGGGATGTTCTTCGCGACCGCCGCATCGTTGAGGAGGTAGCGGGTCTCGAACGTGTCGGTCCCGTCGATGATCACGTCATAGCCGGCGATGATCCGGTCCACGTTCGCGGCGACGAGCATCTCCTCGTGGGCGATGACGTTCACGTCCGGGTTCAGGGCGTTGATCGTCTTGCGCGCCGATTCGACCTTGCGCTCGCCGATCCGGTCGTTCGTGTGCAGGATCTGGCGCTGGAGGTTCGACAGGTCAACGACGTCGAAGTCCACGATGCCGATCGTGCCGACGCCGGCGGCCGCGAGATAGAGACTCGACGGCGAGCCGAGACCGCCGGCCCCGATGAACAGGGCCTTCGAGCCGAGGAGCCGCTCCTGCCCGGCCGAGCCGACCTCGGGGATCAGGAGATGGCGGCTGTAGCGCTGCTTCTGCTCCGGGCTGAGGACGACCGGCTTGTCCCATGCGAGCCCGGCCGACTTCCAGCCCTGGAACCCGCCGCTCATCGAGGCGACGTTCGTGTATCCGAGCTGCTCGAGGGCCTGGGCGGCGAACAGCGAGCGGACGCCGCCGGCGCAATACAGGACGACGGGCGCGTCACGGTCGGGGACGGCGGCCTCGACCTGCTGCTCGACGTAGCTCTTGCTGATGTGGACGGCGCCGGGCAGATGACCCTGCTCCCACTCGCTGTCCTCGCGGACGTCGATGACGGTCGCGCCGCCCTCGGGCAGGGCGTCGACCTCATGGGGCGAGACTTCGCGGATCTGCGCCCGGGCCTCCCGGAGGAGGTCGGCATAGGTTCGTGGCATGGGTGGTGGAGTGCTCCGGCTTGCGACGGGCTGCCGCGGCAAGCGGCAGGGCGGACGATGAAGGGCGGGTTGGTCGGGTCGTTGCCGGCTCAGGCCGGCCGGCGACACTCGCAGCGGTCCACGCAGACGATCGTCATGCGGGCGTGCCGTCGGCCGAGGCTGGCGTTTCTCCGACACCCTCCGTCTCGGCCAGCGCCTTGTGGAGCGTCTCGTGGCTGAGCATCGCGCACTTCAGGCGAGCGGGGCTGATGTCGATCGCGAGCAGGTCGAGGAGGTCGTCGGCTCGGAATGCAGCGACGTCGGCGACGGGCTTGCCCTTGATCTCGTCGGTCAGGAGGGACGCGCTGGCCTGGCTGATCGCGCAGCCCCTGCCCGTGAACCCGACCCGCTCGACGACGCCGTTGTCGATCCCGAGCTGCATCGTGATCCGATCGCCGCACAGCGGGTTGCTGCCCTCGAAGGACGCGGTCGGCTCGTCGATGACCCCGAAGTTGTGGGGCCGCCGATAGTGCTCAAGAATGTAGTCGCGGTAGAGGTCGTCCATGGGTTCCGTGTGCTGCGCGGCGCCCGGGCCAATCCCGAGTCATTTCGTCGGGATTGATCGTAGGTCCAGCACCGATCCCTCGTCAATCGAGGATTGAACGACTCACGGCCTCGGC
>JANLYK010000303.1:0-1649 GCA_031365595.1 Chloroflexota bacterium
TGAGCCCCTCTCCCGCCCGCGTGCGCAGCACGCTCGCGAACGCCGTCCTTCAGCCCGACGAGCTGCGCGAGCTGCGCCTCGTCCACAAAGCGCTCGCCGACGTCAACCGGCTCCGGATCGTCCGCCGCCTCGCGGCCGCGGAGGCAACGGTGGCCGAGCTCGTCGCCCAGGTCGGGCTGTCGCAACCGCTCGTGTCTTGGCACGTCGGGCGGCTCAGGGCGGCCGGTCTCGTCGCGACGCGACGCCTCGGCCGGGAGACGTTCTGCCGCCTCCGCCCCGAACGGTTCGACGAGTTCGCCGACCGCCAGGCCGTGATCCTCGGGCTCGCCGCGACACCCCCGGACGCGGCGTCCTGATGCAATCCCTCGTCAGCCCGGAGCTCCGGGCCCGCGTCCGGGGCGCCGCCGTGCCCGTTGCGCTCGCCTTCGGGCGCCTCGGGCTCACGCCCAATGCTCTGACCGTCCTCGGCTTCGGGATCTCCGTCGTCGCTGCAATCGCCGCCTCGCAGCAGGCGTGGGTCGCGGCCGGCCTCCTCGTGATCTTCGGCGGCGTGTTCGATCTCTTCGATGGCGCACTTGCCCGGGCGACGAACACGGTCAGCCGGCTCGGCGCCTTCCTCGACTCGGTCTTCGACCGGGCCGGCGAGGCCGTCCTCTATATCGGAATTGCGACCGGCTGCTTCTGGGCCGGCTTCGGCGAGGGCTCGGTGCTCGCTGCCGCGGCCCTCGCGGCATCGTTCATGGTCAGCTACACCCGCGCGAAGTCCGAGAGCCTCGGGTTCACGCCCGGCACGGGGATGGCCAATGTCGGGATCGCGCCGCGGGAAGTCCGCCTCGTCGTCATCACCCTCGGCCTCCTGTTGGCGCCGACGCCGCTCCACGAAGGCGTGCCGATCGGGGCCGCCTGCGCGGGAGTCTGTGACTTCCCGCAGGGCGGGTCCCTGACCGTCGCCCTCGTCGTGATCATCGCCGCGGCCACCATCACCACCATCCAGCGAATCGTCCATGTCACCCGGCAGACCCGGCCGGGATCAGCCAGTCCATCCACCCCAGGAGGAGACGAGCACCCGTGAGCACGAACGGCAGCACCAACGGCGCCAGCACGAACGGCGCGAGCGCCACCGGTCACAGGCCCGGCAAGAAGATCCGGGTCGCGATCGTCGGCGTCGGCAACTGCGCGAGCAGCCTCGTCCAGGGCCGCTACTACTATGAGAACGCCAAGAAGGACGACACCGTCCCGGGCCTGATGCACGTCGAACTCGGCGGCTACCACGTCCGCGACATCGAGTTCGTGGCCGCCTTCGACATCGACAAGAACAAGGTCGGCAAGGACCTGTCCGAGGCGATCTACCAGAAGCCGAACAACACGTACGTCTTCCAGCAGGTCCCCAAGCTCGACGTCCCCGTCGAGCGCGGAATGGTCCACGACGGCCTCGGCAAGTACCTCAGCCAGATCATCGAGAAAGCGCCCGGCGAGACCGCCGACATCGTCGGCATCCTCAAGGAGCGCCAGGTCGACGTCATGGTCTCGTACCTGCCGGTCGGCAGCGAGCAGGCGACGAAGTGGTACGTCGAGCAGGCCCTCAAGGCCGGCGTCGGCTTCGTCAACGCGATCCCCGTGTTCATCGGCCGCGAGCCGTACTGGCAGCG
>JANLYK010000317.1:0-1868 GCA_031365595.1 Chloroflexota bacterium
TCCACGGTCGCGTGGCCGATCGCCTCGAGGCCGGCCCCGCGACACCCGCGATCGCGGTCATTGCCCGGCACCGAGCGGCCGCCGGCGACGCGGACCGCGCGATTCCGCTCCTGGTCCGGGCGGCGGATCTGGCCCTAGACGTCGGCGCCGGCGCGGAGGCGGCCGCGTTCTTCGAGTTGGGGGCGTAAGTCGGCGACGAGCAGACTGCGGTCGACCTGCGCGAACGAGCGGCCGTGTCCCGGGCGGGCATGACCGTCGGGGGCCGCTGACCGGCCTCAGTTCGTCGCGGCGCCGGCGATGCGCTGGGCGGGTTGGTCCGGATCGGCGTCGATCGACGCGGTCACGATCCGATCGATCGTCGGCCCCGAGCCCGGGCGAGGTCCGACCGACGAGTCGTCGACTGCTTCGCCGATGCCGTGAACCGGCCCCCGATCGGGCAGACGAGCGGCCGCGACTCGGGGATCGGCCGCGTCGACCTCGACGCGCAGCCCAGGCCGGCCGGCCATTGCCCCCGGACGGTTCGCGCACGCCCGGTCGATCCGATCCTGGAGCTCGGCCCGGAAGTGGACCAGCACGACCCGCGGCACGCCCGCCCGATCGGCCATCTCGATCGCCTCCTCGGCGGTCAGGTGGCCGCGCCGGGGATCGTCGAAGGCGGAGTTGGCAAGGGTCGCCTCGGCCACGACCACGTCCGCGCCGCGGGCGGCCGCGACGAACCCGTCGCTCGGGCCCGTGTCGCCGCTGATCGCGATCCGCGCGCCGTCCGGTCCGGTCACGAGACAGCCCCAGGCCGGGACATAGTGCTGGCCGGCGACGAAACCGACGGTCAGGTCGCCGACGTGGATCCGGTGGGTCGGGTCGTATTCGATGAGGCTGAACGCGTCGTCGAAGAACCTCGGACGCTCGCTGATCGCAGTGGCCAGGGCGTCGAGGCGGGCCTTGCCGCCGGGCGGCAGAAGCACGGGAATGTGGGCCGAGGCGACGCCCTCCCAGGGCAGCAGGTAGCGGAGCGAGATCAGGTCGATGTAGTGGTCGGCGTGCATGTGGCCGATCACGATCGCATCCAGCTCGCGCGGATCGCGATAGGCCATCAGTTCGCGGATGATCCCCTGACCGCAATCGACGAGGATGGCGGTCGAGTCGGTCTCGATGAGAAGACCCGAAGCGGGCGTCTCCGGCTGGGGCTGGGACGTCCCGCTTCCGACGATGGTCAGGCGCATGGGCGAGGCCCGGACAGGGTCGGCATGCGCGGAATGGTCGCATCTCGGAGACCGGCCCGTCGAGTCGATTCCGGACCACCAGCCTGTCCGGCCGACGACAGCCCGACCGTGGACGTGGGGCAGCCGCGCGGAATCCCGGTCCTCGCCGCGATTCGGGTCGACGCCCCGCGGTACGATCTGGACCATGCTCGATGTCCGGTCGATGAGCGATGCCCTCGCCGCCGTGCCGCTCTTCGCCGGGCTGGACGCCGACGGCCTCGACGGGCTGGCCAAGGGGATGCGGGTTCGACGCTTCCGCCGGGGCGAGACGGTCTTCCACCTCGGCGACCCCGGCGACGCGCTGTTCATCGTCATGGCCGGCTCGATCAAGATCACGTTGCCGGCCGACACCGGCGACGAGGCGATCCTGGCGACCCTTCGACCCGGCGACTTCTTCGGGGAGCTTGCCCTCCTCGATGGAGCGCCGCGCTCGGCGACGGCTGTCGCGATCGAGCCGACCGAGACCTACATCCTCGCCCGCGAACGGTTCCGCGAGCTGATCGCCACCGAGCCGGTCATGCGCGAGGCGCTCCTCGCGACCCTCGCCGCGGAAGTTCGCCGTCTGACCCACCACGTCGAGGAGCTCCATTTCCTCGACATCACCGGGCG
>JANLYK010000321.1:0-1534 GCA_031365595.1 Chloroflexota bacterium
CATCGCCGGACGTACATCGGCGCGCTGCCGGGCCGGATCATCCAGAACATCAAGACCTCGGGATCGAACAACCCGGTCTTCATGCTCGACGAGGTCGACAAGATCGGGATGGACTTCCGGGGCGACCCTACCTCGGCCCTCCTCGAGGTCCTCGACCCCGAGCAGAACAACACGTTCCAGGACAACTATCTCGAAGTCCCGTTCGACCTGAGCAAGGTGCTCTTCGTCGCGACGGCCAACCTGCTCGACCCGATCCCGGCCGCCCTGCGCGACCGGATGGAGGTCGTCCACCTGCCCGGCTACACCGAGACCGAGAAGATCGAGATCGGCAAGCGCTTCCTCATCCCCAAGCAGATGAAGAACCACGGCCTCAAGGACAAGCACATCGCCATCCCCGACGAGACGATGATCGAGCTCGTCCGGTCCTACACCCACGAAGCCGGCGTCCGGAACCTGGAGCGCGAGATCGCCAACGTCATGCGCAAGGTCGCCCGGGCCGTCGCCGAGGGCCGCAAGCGCAAGACCGTCGTCGACGTCAAGCGCCTGAACGAGTACCTCGGGCCGCCGCGCTACGAGTACGGCGAGCTCGAGGCCGAGGACCAGACCGGTTCGGCCATGGGCCTGGTCGTGACCGAGGTCGGCGGCGACGTCGTCGCGATCGAGGTCACGAACATGGAGGGCAAGGAGGACTTCATCCTCACCGGCCAGCTCGGCGACGTGATGCGCGAGTCGGCCCGGGCGGGGCTGTCGTGGACGCGGGCCCACGCCCGTGAGCTCGGCATCTCACGCGAGACGTTCGAGAAGAACACCCTGCACATCCACGTTCCGGCGGGCGGCACGCCCAAGGACGGTCCGTCGGCCGGGATCACGATGGCCCTCGCCATCGTCAGCGCGCTGACCGGAATCCCCGTCCGCAAGGACGTCGCGATGACCGGCGAGATCACCCTCCGCGGTCGGGTCCTCCCGATCGGCGGTCTGAAGAGCAAGATCCTGGCCGCGCATCTGGCCGGGGCGAAGATGGTGATCCTGCCGCGCAAGAACGAGAAGGACCTGCGCGACATCCCCGAGGAGATCCGCAAGTCGATGAAGCTCGTGCTCGTCGACTCGATGGAGCAGGTCCTCGAGACGGCCCTCCGGCGCAAGCCGAAGGCGCTCGTCGTCGAGGAGCCCGCCAAGGTCGTGAAGCCCGGCGACGCGCCGAGTGACAACCCCGAGCGCGAGGATCACGTCCGCCGGACGACGTTCCCGCCGACCGATCAGCCGCCCGTCGCCGTGGACGGCGGGCGCTAGGAACGGCGAGAAGGCCGGTGCCGTGCACCGGCCTTCGTCGGATCGACGCACTAGGTTCTGAACAATGGACTTTCAGGACTACTACCAGACGCTCGGGGTCCCGCGGGCGGCGAGCCAGGCCGACATCAAGAAGGCCTTCCGCAAACTCGCCCGCGAGAACCATCCCGACAAGAAGCCCGGCGACAAATCCGCCGAGCAGCGCTTCAAGGCGGTCAACGAGGCCAACGCGGTCCTGTCCGACGCC
>JANLYK010000379.1:0-2173 GCA_031365595.1 Chloroflexota bacterium
GCGACGGGGGCCACCGCGGCGATCGGCTCGATCAGCCAGATGTCGGCCTCGAGCGGCGCTCGTTCGGCGAGGAGGCGCGCCGCCAGCGCCGAACCCGCTTCGCGGTGGAGCTCGACGAGACCGCGCAGTTCGGCGATGAGATCCTGGCCGTCCTCGCGGGCCGCGATCGCGCTCGACAAGCGTGTCCCGTGCACGCTCCGCGCATCGAGCGCCGCGAGGTGCCGTCCGTCCGGGTCGTACAGGTAGGCTCGGCCGCCGGTCATGCCCGCCCCGAAATTCGCGCCGACCGGCCCGAGGACCACGACGGTGCCGCCGGTCATGTACTCGCAACCGTGCGGGCCGAGGCCCTCGACGACCGCCTGAGCACCGGAGTTGCGAACGGCGAAGCGCATCCCGGCCCGACCGATCACGTGGAGCCGGCCGCCCGTCGCGCCGTACAGGCACGTGTTCCCGGCGATCGCCTGGCGATGTGGCTCCGCGGCGAGGGTCGGCTCCGGGGCGACGACGACGACCCCGCCCGACAGGCTCTTCGCGACGTAGTCGTTGGCCTGGCCGACGAGGCGCAGCTCGACGTCCGGCCCGGCGAAGGCCCCGAACGACTGACCCGCGGCGCCGCGCAGGCCGAGTCGAATCGGGCCGGTGAGCTCCTTGCGCTCGATCGCGCCCGTCAGACCGGCCCCGAACGAGCGGTCGGCCGTGGACAGCGCCAGGCCGTCGGCCCGGAACCCCGCCTGGCCGTGGAGGGCGGCGGCGAGTCGGCGCTCGAGAGGGCTGGCCTCGCCGTGCCGGATCCCGCGCCCGGCCGAGGCCGGATCCGAGCGGCGCTCAGCGGTCGCGGGCCAGTGCCCGGCGCCGACGACCGGCCCGAGCTCGAGAGTGGCGACCTTCCGATCCGGGACGAGGAACCGGCGCGACTCGCCGACGAGCTCGCCGACCGTGCGCGCCCCGACCGCGGCCATCTCGATCCGGAAACTCTCGGCAAGGGCCAGCGCGAACCGTTCGACCTGCTCGGGCGTCCCGGCGAACTTCGCCCGGAGGTCCTCGCGCTGGGTGGCGATGCCGGTCGGGCACGTGTCGAGGTGGCACTGGCGGGCCATGTCGCAACCGACCGCGACGAGCATCGCCGTCCCGAACGCGTACTCCTCGGCGCCGAGCAGAGCGGCGATCAGGAGGTCGCGGCCGGTCCGCAGGCCGCCGTCGGTTCGGAGCGCCACACGGTCGCGCAGCCCGTTCCGGAGGAGCGTCTGGTGGACCTCGGCGAGCCCGAGCTCCCATGGCGCGCCGACGTGCTTGATCGAGGACAGGGGCGACGCGCCGGTCCCGCCGCTGTGACCGGCGAGATGGACGTAGTTGGCGCCCGCCTTGGCGACCCCGGCGGCGATCGTGCCGACGCCCCGGCTCGCGACGAGCTTGACCCCGATCCGGGCTGTCGGGTTGATCGCCCGGAGATCGGCGATCAGCTGGGCGAGGTCCTCGATCGAGTAGATGTCGTGGTGCGGCGGCGGGCTGATGTAGCTCATTCCGGGCTGGCCGCGCCGGAGGGCGGCGATCCAGGCCGTGGCCTTCTTCGCCGGGAGCTGGCCGCCCTCGCCGGGCTTCGAGCCCTGAGCGATCTTGATCTCGAGCTGCTCGCCCCGGGCGAGGTACGTCGCGGTGACCCCGAAGCGGGCCGAGGCGACCTGCTTGATCCGGGCGTCGTGGCGCTCGCCGTCGGGGCCTGGGACGTACCAACCGGGGTCCTCGCCGCCTTCGCCGGTGTTCGCGGCGCCGCCGGCCCGCTGGATCCCGATCGTGAGCGCCTGGTGGGCCTCGGGCGAGAGGGCGCCGACCGACATGGCGGACACGACGAAGCGGCGGACGATGGACCGGGCGGACTCGACCTCGTCGATCGGCACGGGGCCGACGCCGCGCGGCCGGCGGATGCGGAGCGCGTCCCGGACGACGGTCGGGTCGGGGCGGGCGGGGCCACCGCGGGCGGCGGACGCGGACGCGGCTCCGGCCCCGGCCGGAATGGCGACGAGCGGCGCGAACCCGGACTGGGCCTGGATCTCGGTCACGATCTTCGGGGCGTAGCGGTGGACCTCGCCGTCGGCCCGGAACCGGGCGAACCCCGGGTCCTGGAGCTTGTTCGCGGTCGTCGTCGGAGCAACCGCGCGGGCCGCGGCCCTGCGCC
>JANLYK010000411.1:0-8615 GCA_031365595.1 Chloroflexota bacterium
GCGACGGGCCTCTCCCGACGGATCAGCGATCCTCGGCAGGCGGGGCTACCGCGGGACGTTCCCGCTGACGGTCGGGTCGATGGAACCATCGGTGAAGATCCGGCGGCAGATCGCCGCGTCGCCGCAGACCGTTTGGTCATACCCGCGCCCGGTGACGACGTTGCCGACGATCAGGTCGCCATTCGCATAATCGCTGATGCCCGCCTGGAAGCCGGTGTCGTCGTCCCAGCCGAGCAGGTTGGTCAAGGCGTCGTTCCGGATCCGGTTGTGCGCGATCAGGATCCGGGTCGGCTCCGGAGCCGGCGAAACGTCCTCCTCGATCTCGAAGACGTTGATCCCGATGTCGGCATTGGCAATGTCGTTGTCGCTGATGACCACGTCACGCGTGTACGGAAACCCGTAGCCCGGGCCGCCGACGACAAGGATCCCGTTGCCGACGTTCGGACCCAGGAACTGAAGATCCGCGATGTGGTTGGCGCGGACGCTGCCATGTGCGCCGTGGATCACCTGGACACCGTTCTGCGAGATCACGTCCTGGGTGCCGCGACCCACGATGTGATTGCCCGTGACCGTGGCGTGGGTCCCGGGACCTGTGAGGTTGATCCCCGCCTCCTGGTATCGCCAGATCCGATTGCCGGAGGCGCTGCCCGACGCGTTGCCGGCAAAGCCCCGGTATGCGATTCCCTGACCATGGCGGGCCGACGTCAATGTCGGCTCTCCGATGTCGTGGATGGCCGAGCGGCTGACGTCGACCGACACGCTGTGGCCATTGCCGTCGACAAGGACGCCGTAGTACCGAGCGCCCAGGATCTCGGCGCCGTCGACCTTCCACGTGCCCTGACCGAAATAGATCCCGACGTCGCAGCCTGTCGCGTCCACCCGTCCGCGGACCACGCCGGCGGGGTTCACCAGCCGGGCCGTCAGTGCGGTTCCGTCGCGATCGACGGCGCCCGTGGCCAGGCAGTTTGACGCCGCGCTCGCTTCCGGCGGAACGCCGCCGAGCAGGAGGGCGAGCGACAGGAGCACGCTGGCCCCGGCGCCGATCGCCCGATGTCCGATCCGATCCATGGTGAGCCACCTCCGCTGGCGACTGTCGCCCATTCTCGGGACCGTCCCGGCGGGCGCCCGCGGATCGTGGCCGCTGTGAGGCTGCGACCGTCATGGGGGTTTCCTTAGCGGGGCCGGACGGCCGACCTCCCCTCCGGCCCTTGCCCTCCCTCGTCGATACCGAGCGTCTCGCGCGCCACGAGAACGGCGGCGACTCGTGTGTCGACGCCGAGCTTTGCCTTCACGTTCGCAACATGGACCGACGCGGTCTTGGCACTGATCCCGAGTCGCTCGGCGATCAAGCGGTCTGTCGTTCCGAGAGCCAGCAGCGCGAGGATCTCCTGCTCGCGGGTCGTCAGGCGGCCAAAGGGTGCATCGACGTACTCCCGATCTTGCCGGACGTCGCGACGGAGCAGCTTGAGGACCTGGCGGAACGCGACTTCCAGACCACCGGTCGCGCCCGTCGCCCGCTCGGCATCCAGTCGACGCTGGCCGATCAGCCGGCCGATCTGACGCGCAGCCGCCGCATGCAGACTCGCGCTCGATGTGCTGAACTCGCTCCGAGCTAGGGCCTGCTCGATCACGCCAAGGCAGCGCGCGGCAACGACCGGGTGGGTCCCGGCCAGGGCCACGGCCGCCGCCTCCAACCAGTATTCGATATCGGTCACGCTTTCAGCGCCGTCAACCCGCGCGGCGGTATCGAGGAGCAATGCCTCGCCGCCGGCGACATCACCGGACAGGGCCCGTGCCATCGCCAGACGGCAGAGGGTGACGGTCAACAGCAGCGGCAGGCCGGGGTACGTGGCCAACAGCGTGGCACTCTCGGTCAGGTGCGCCAGCGCAGCGGCCGTCCGTCCCTGATTCAGCTCGTACTCGGCCTGCCGGGTCAGGCTCTCGGCAACGCCCGACGGGTTGCCCATCACGCGCTCGGCGTCACCGCTCCGTTGCGAAGCGGCCATGGCCTCCTCGGGTCGCCCCGCGCTCCACAGCGTGTTCGCGAGGTTCGCCCATGCGGCACTCGCGCCCCACGTGTAGCCGACCATCACCGCCAGCTCCGCGGCCTCGGCGTAGGCGTCGAGAGCATCGGTTGGCGACCAGTTGCCGAGGGTCACGAGTGTCCGGACGATCCTCTCCGGTGAGCTGGCGGCCCGGGCCCGCGCGACCGCCTCTCTTGCGTCCGCGACCTGCTCGTCGAGCTCGCCCAGCTCACCGCGGAGCGAGACAAGGGCATTCAGGCCGTCCGACCGGACGGCGTCCGAGACGCCCGGGAGGGCGAGGGCGAGTCGGAGACGGGCCACCGGCTCGCGAAGGATGCCCATCTGGATCCCGCGCGTGGCGAGTGCCGCCGCCAGACGGACTGCCGACTCGCCGTCACCCGACTTGACGGCCCGCTCGAATGCGGCGGCGATGTCGGGTTCACCCAGGCGCCGCCCTGCGGCCTGGTCGCCAAATGAGCTGGACCGGATGGCGTCGGCCGCGGCGACCGCGTGCCCGGCGTAGTGGGCGACGTGACGAGCATGGACCTCTTCTCGCCGTTCGGTGGCGTCGAGCCGGACGCGCGCGACCGATCGGATCGTCTCGAGGAGATCGAAGCGTGGCTCCCCTTCCTCGTCGGCCGCGACCCGGACGAGGGCCGCGTCTTCGAACGCCCGGAGCGCCGGCAGGATCGCCGAGTCCCCCGCGATGGCACGGGCGGCGGCCTCGTCGAACGAGCCGGCAAATGCCCCTAAAGGCGGAAACAGCGCACGCTGCGGCTCGGGCAGGAGGTCGAGGGTTGCGCTGACCACGGCCTCGATGCTGTCCTGCCGCGGAGCCGGTCCGCCCGAGAGATCAAGTCGGGCCTCGACGAGACGGCGCAGGATCGCCCGCGGCGTGAGCAGCCGGCTCCAGGCTGCGGCGAGCTCGATCGCGAGGGGCAACCCATCGAGCCGCCGACAGATCTCCACGATCGCCGCCCGGTCTTCCGGCCCAGGACCCTCGACCGAGCCACGCTCCGCGGCTCGTCGCAGATACAGCGCACTGGCCGGTCCCCAGGCGAGGTCGTCCGCCGACGTGGGCAATGCCAGACCCTCGAGACGAAGGAGTCGCTCGCCCACGAGCCCGAGGGGAACGCGACTCGTGGCCACGACCCGGGCGCTTGGCGCTCGCTCGAGGAGTTCCCGGATCAGTAGCCGCGACTTGAGGAGATGCTCCAGGTTGTCCAGCACGAGGACGGCGCCCGATCGTTCGAGAGCGGCCGCGATCCCGGCCGCGAGGTCTGTGTTCGCCTCCTCCGTAGCACCGACCGCCGTCGCGATGATTCCGATCACGCTGGCCGCACTGGCGATCGGTGCGAGATCGACGAACGTCACCGCGCTGCCCTCGGCCTTGATCATGGCCGCGTACGTTCGGACAAGACGCGTCTTACCCACGCCGCCCAGGCCGGTCACGGTCACCAGCCCGGCTTGGTCCGCGAGCCCGGCCAGCGCCGCGAAGTCGGCGGCGCGGCCGAGCGGCCTATCAATATCGCCCCGACCAGGCTCACTGATCATCGAGTCCCTCTCGAACCGGTCGCCAGCGTACCTCGGCAACGCAGCGCAGATGGAGTCAGGGGACCACGATTCGGCGGGCTGCGCCGAGCGCGATCTCTCTCGGCGGCCCGAACGTCGCGTCCAGCCACGCGATATCCGGCTCGGCCTTGAACCAAGTGCGCTGGCGCTTGGCGAATGCCGCGTTCCGGCGAGCGTCCTCTGCGATGGCCGCTTCCTGGGTCATCACGCCGTCGAGCACGGCCCAGGCCTCGCGATAGCCGATCGCGGAGAAGGCCGGCAACCCGGGATCGAACCGCTCGCGGAGCGTCCGTGCCTCCTCGACGAGCCCGGCGTCGAACTGGGTCCGGGCGCGGTGGGCAATCCACGTGAGATGCGTCGACCGCTCGACCGTCAGCCCGAGCCAGTTCACTGGTGCGTCGTAGCCGCGCGGCGGCGGCAGGACGTGCTCGGTGCCGCCGACCTCGGCGATCTCGAGGGCGCGCACGACGCGCCGGGGATTGGCGAGATCGACCGTCGCGGCGCGGGTCGGCGCGACCGACCGGAGGCGCTCGACGAGGGGCTCGAGCCCGACGGCGAGGAACTCCGCCTCGAGCCGGGCGCGGACGGCGCTGTCGGCGGGCAGCGCATCGGTTGCGATCCCGCGCGCGACGGCCCGCAGGTACAGGCCGGTGCCGCCGACGAGGATCGCGAGGGCGGGTTGACCCTCGCCCGCAGCCCGGGTTGCGAGTGCGGCGAGCACGGAGCGCGCGTGGGCCGCGAAGTCCGCCAGCGTGAACACTGCATCCGGCTCGACGAGATCGAGCCCGTGATGGACGACCCCGCGCCGCTCGTCGACGGTTGCCTTGGCAGTCCCGATGTCGAGGCCGCGATAGACCTGACGTGAATCGGCGGAGATGACCTCGACCGCGACTCCGTCGGCGATGAGCCGCCCCGCGACGTCGATCGCGAGGCCCGTCTTGCCGGTGGCGGTCGCGCCGGCGATGACGAGCAGCGGGGGGACGGCAGGTGGTGGCCCGGAACCGCGACCCGTCACGCCTCGATGACGGCGCCGCGCAGCGCGTAGGGCCCGGCGTGGTCGATCCGCGCGGTGACCAGGCGACCGACGAGGTTCGCGCCGCCGGAGACGTGAACGAGCTTGTTCTGGCGGCTCCGGCCCGAGACGCGGGAGGCACTCCCCGGCGAACCGAGGCGGCCGTCGTGCGCGGCGTTCCCCTCTCCTTGTCCGCCCGCAGGCGGTCGGTCGCCGCCGCCGTCGTCCGCCTGCTCATGGTCGTGGCTCCGGGGCGGCGTGAGCGTGTCGACGAGGACCTCGACCTGGCGGCCGAGCCACGCCTGGTTGCGGGCGAGGCCGATCCCCTCCTGGAGCGCGAGCAGCTCGTTGAGTCGAGCGCGCTTGACGTCCGCCGGGACATCGTCGGCAAGGTGGGTGGCGGGCGTCCCGGGCCGCTCGGAGTAGGCCGCCGCGAAGACCTGGTCGTAGCGGACCGTCTCGAGCAGGGCGAGCGTTGAGCGGAACTGGGCGTCGGTCTCGCCGCAGAAGCCGACGATCACGTCCGTCGAGATCGCGATGTCCGGCACGGCGTCGCGGATCCGGGCGAGGCGCTCGAGGTAGTGCTCGATCGTGTATTGGCGGCCCATTCGCTTGAGCACCTGATCGTCGCCCGACTGGACGGGCAGGTGGAGATGGGCGCACAGCGACGGGCAGTCGGCCATCGCCGCGATCAGCCGGTCGCTCAAGTCCCACGGGTGGCTGGTCACGAACCGAAGGCGCGGGATCGCGGGCACGCCGTCCGCGGTCCGGATCCCGTCGATCGCCCGGATCAACGCCGCGAGATCCGGCCGGCCGTGGAGATCCAGCCGCCGGCCGGCCCAGCGCTGGGTATCGGTGTCGGCGAAGCGCGGGTCGGGCGCGAGGTCGTGGCCGTACGAGTTGACGTTCTGGCCGAGAAGCGTGACGTCGCGATAGCCGGCGGCGGCGAGGCTGCGCGCCTCGGTCACGATCTCGTCGAACGGCCGGCTCCGCTCCGGACCGCGACTGAACGGGACGATGCAGTAGGTGCACGTCTTGTCGCAGCCATAGACGATCGGGATCCAGGCGCTGATCGCGGACTCGCGCTGGACGGCGCCCGCGGCAACGGCTTGGGCTCGCGTGTCGGGCAAATGATCCGCGGCGCCGACGGTGGCCCGGCCGACGACGGTGAGTGCCGCGCTGGGCACCGACGCGAGGCCGGCGACGAGCCCGACGGCGCCCTGGGCGGACGCCAGCCCGAGCCGGTCGACGAGCTCGGGCTCCTCGTCGGGTCGCAGGAACAGGTCGACGGCCGGAAAGCGACGGCGGAGACCAGCCCGTTCGGCTTCACGCACGGCGCAGCCCGTCAGGACGACCCGCATCCCGGGATTCGCCGCCTTCAACTTCTTCAGGTGGCCCTGCCGGCCGATGACCTTCTGTTCGGCGGCCTCACGGATCGCGCAGGTGTTGATCACCACGAGGTCCGCGGTGTCCATCGAGGCGGCCTCGGCGCAGCCTGCCGCGAGGAGACGCCCCGCCATCTCCTCGGAATCGCTCCGGTTCATCTGGCAGCCGAGCGTCCAGACATGGAACGTCGGCAGGACCGCCGCGTCGGCCACGTACTCGCCGAGCCGTTCATCCGACGGCGCGGCCGGCGAGCGCGGGGCGGCGGGCGGCGGGGCGACGGGGTCGAGGACGGGCAGAGAGCGCATCGAGAGGGGCGTGTCACGCACAGCGCGCACATCGTACGTCCTCGGCCGCCGATCCCCGGTACGCTCTCCAGCCATGGACCTCATCGCCCTGCTCTCCGACCCCGCGACCTGGATCTCACTGGCCACGCTGGCCGTGCTCGAGATCGTGCTCGGCATCGACAACGTCATCTTCATCTCGATCCTGGTCCAGCGCCTGCCCGCCGAGCGCCGCGATCAGGCCCGGCTGATCGGTCTCGGGCTGGCGGCTGGAATGCGGATCCTGCTGCTCCTGACGATCTCCTGGATCATCGGGCTGACCCAGCCGCTCGTGTCGCTCTTCGGACGCGACTTCTCATGGCGCGACGCGATCCTGATCGGCGGCGGTCTGTTCCTGCTCTACAAGGCGACGACCGAGATCCACGAGTCCCTCGAAGGAACCGAGGGCCATGCCGACCAGCCGGGCGCGAAGGCGGCGTCCTTCAACGGCGTCATCGTCCAGATCGTCCTGCTCGACATCGTGTTCTCGATCGACTCGGTCCTGACCGCGGTCGGGCTCGTCGACGAGATCGCAATCATGGTCGCTGCCGTGCTCATCTCGGTCGGGGTGATGGTGTTCGCCTCGGGCCCGCTCTCGAAGTTCGTCCACGCGCACCCGTCGGTCAAGATGCTCGCCCTTTCGTTCCTGCTCCTGATCGGGGTGACCCTGATCGCGGACGGCTTCGGGCTGCACATCGACAAGGCGTTCATCTACTCGGCGATGGGCTTCAGCGTGTTCGTCGAGGCGCTCAACCTGCGACGGCGCAGTCGCAACCCGGTGGAACTCCGACCGACCTACCCCGCCGAGGAGCCGCCGAGCCCGGGCTGACGCTCGGCGATTGCTGCGCGGACGCGCTCCCCCACCGAATCCGGGACGTGGAGCGCGGCGTGGGTCTCGGCATACGTCGACGTGTCGCCGTGATAATCCGAGCCGCCGGTCGCAAGCAGGCCGAGCCGCCGGGCCACCGAGCCCACGAGCTCCACGGTGCTCCGGTCGAACGAGATGTAGTGGACCTCGAGTCCGGCGAGACCGATGTCCTTGAGCTCGCGCAGGAGCGGAATCTGGCTCGGCGCCTCGGAGAAGTGAGCCAGGGCGGGCACGCCGCCCGCGTCGCGAATCGCCTCGATCGCCTCGCGCGGGCCCATCCCCTCGCGCTGGACGTAGCCCGGGCCGCCCCAGCCGATCAGCCGCCGGAAGGCGTCCTCGACGCTGGTTGCGTGGCCGGCCGCGATCAGGGCCCGACCGATCGTCGGCCGGCCGAGGGCGTCGTCGCGGGTCAGGTCGATATGCGTCAGGTGTTCGTCGATCGGCATACCCGCCTCGCGCAGGACGGCGACGGTCCGCTCGAACCGGATCTTCCGGGCGGAGCGTTGCTTCGCAAGCGCGGCCTCGAACGGCTCGTCGTCGGGGTCCATGCCGAAGCCCAGGACGTGGAGCTCGCCCTCGGACAGCGGGATGCCCTTGGCGAGGGCGTTGATCTCGACGCCGGGGATCAGCTCGATCGGGGCGGGCACGGCGCCGTCGTGGACGAGCTCGCGGTACGCGGCCAGGGAGTCGTGGTCGGTGATCGCGAGGGTCCGGATGCCAGCGTCGGCTGCGGCTCGGACGAGCTCGACAGGCTGGAGGACGCCGTCGGAGCGGAGGGTGTGGCTGTGCAGGTCGACGGTCGAGACGCCGCTCGCCTCGGTCGGAGCCGGTCGTCGGCCGTGCCGGCCGCGGGCCGGTGCCATCGGGGCCTCAGACCTCGACGAGGCGCTGGATGCGCTCGATCGCAAGCGCCCGGCCCGTCGTTCGATCAACGTCGATCTGGCAGGCGTTGAACACGACCGGCCCGTTGCCGACCGCGAATCGGGTCGGGAGGGCGTTGATGAAGCGCGGCAGGACGGTCGCCGGATCGAAGCCGATGACGCTCCAGACCGGGCCGGTCATCCCGAGGTCGGTCTGATAGGCGGTCCCCCCGGGCAGGATCCGCTCGTCGCCGGTGACGACGTGGGTGTGAGTCCCGACGACCACGCTGACCCGCCCGTCCAGGTGCAGGCCGAGGGCGTTCTTCTCCGACGTGATCTCGCAGTGGAAGTCGATGAGGCGGACCGGCGGGAGCGGTTCGCTCCCCTCCTCCAGCAGCGCGTCAGCGACGAGGAACGGGTTCTCGATCGGCTGCATGTAGGTCCGGCCCTGGAGGTTGATGACGGCGATCTCCGTCCCGTCGAGGGAGTGATGGATCGCCCAGCCACGGCCGGGGACGCCGTTCGTGCCGTAGTTGAGCGGCCGCAGGACGCGATCGTTGGCGTCGAGGTAGG